>NZ_LIRG01000904.1 GCF_001419695.1 Streptomyces prasinopilosus | reverse complement strand
AGGACCGTCCGCGCGCGGGGCGGATGAACCCCGGTCTCCGGGCGGCCCCCGCGCCGCGGGGCGTCCCGGTCGGCACCACCGGCACCGACGTGCTGCGCATCATCTCCGACCCGCGCACCCCCACCTTCGTCACGGTGTACGCGAACGGCCGGCGCCGGTACAGCTACTGGCGGCCGCTCGACTCCACCACGGGGCAGGGCGGCTGCTACGTGGCCCTGCCCACCGCCGACTGCGACGCGCTGCACGAAGCGGGGAAGATCGAGCTCGGGAACCCCGTCGTGGACGCGAACCGCACGACCTACCGGGTCAGCGCCACCTCCACCCGGGTGACTTCGCCCGCCCGCGCCCTCGCCGCGCCGCTCCGCCCGGTGCGGGAGCGCACCCGCCCGGTCCGGGCCGTCCGCGTCGCCTGAGCCGGACACGGCGGGCACTTCACGCGTCCGCCGCGAGTGGGAGACGTCGCGCGCGGGAAGAGTGGCCGTCGAAGGCCGGGCACGGGGTGCGCGGACTCGTGAGGACGCACGGAGGCACCATGAACGACGGGGCGACGGCACGCCGGGCGGGAAGGGCGCGCGGGCGGCGCGCGGCCGTGGGCCGGGTGGTCACGGTACTCGCCGCCGTCGCCCTGGCCGGCTGCGGCGGACCCGGCGAGGAGGGCAGGGGAATCCCGGGCGACACGCGCCCGGCGGCGTCGCGATCCGGAGCGGACGCACCCCCGGCCTCCCCGTCGGTGCCGGCCGTGGACGGCCGGGACCCGGCCGCCTGCGCGGACGGGGACTGCGAGATCGCGGTGTCCGGCCCGGTGGCGGTCCGGTTCGACGGCCCGGCCGGCCGCACCACCGTGTCCGTGTCCGAGGTCGGCCCGCACCGCATCGAGTACGCGGTGGAGTCCGGCAACGGCCGGTCCGCGAGCGGTACCGAAGGCCGCGGCCACAGCTGCCGCACCGTGCTCCGCGCGGGCGGCTCCGCCACCTCGTGCGGTGCCGTCGGCGACGGCGGTCCGCCCGGCGCCCGCCCCGGCACCGTGGTCGTCCAGGTGGTGCCGGGGGAGGACGGCACGGCCCTCCTCCGCGTCGTGTCGGGCTGACGGCCCGTCCGACCCCGCCGGCGACGGACGGGCTCGCGCCTCCGGCACCGGCCCGGGTCCCGGAAGGGAGGCGCCTCGGACGCCCGGTGTCAGGCGATGGACGCCGAAACGATCGCGGACACGGCGAGGTTGCAGGAGGCCGTCACCCAGACCGCCGGGTGCGGCTCCGGTTCGACCAGGGTGCTGCCCAGCCGGCCCGGCGTGACGAGGTCCACCACCAGGAACGCCACGGCCATCATGACCAGCCCCAGCAGCCCGAACGCGGCGGTCGACACCAGCCCCTTGCCGAAGTCCTCGTACGTCGTCCAGATGGAGGTGAACACGATGCCGCCGATGCCGAGCAGCGCGGAGCTGAGCACCAGGGCGGCGTTGCGGTTGCGCTCCTCCCAGATCTGCCGGCCGAGCTTTCCGGGCGTCAGCAGGTCGACCAGGACGATGCCGAGCACCAGCAGGACCAGACCGAGCGCGCCGTAGGCGGTGGCCCGGCCGAGTCCGTTGACGATGTCGCTCATGGGAATGCCGGCTCCGTAGCGTGAGGGATCGTGAGTGATCGCGGTCAAAGGCGAGCAAAATGTAGCGCACCCGTTCGACGCCCCGGTGGGCGCGGTCGGCGGGGAACCGCTCGCCGGGCAAGGAGTGAACGGTTGTGGACGCCTGGTCCGGACCAGAGTATTGACGCCCCCTTAGCTCACGTCTTGAATCAAGGGGCGACGCGATTTCCCCCCACTCACCCCCACACCTGGCCGGCGTGCCCGTCCCCGCGGACCGCCGTACGGAAAGGGAGAGCCATGTCCTCTCCACGCACACTGCGCAGATGGCTGACCGCCGTCCTGTCCGCGGCCCTGGTCGCCTCCGCCGCCGTCGGGACCGCCCGGGCGGAACCGGCGGACACCGCCACGACCGCCGCCGCGTCCGCGGACGGTGCCGCGGCCGCCGCCGTGACGTTCTCGGACACCTTCGACGGCCCCGCCGGGGCGGCGGTCGACTCCTCGAAGTGGCAGCTCGAGACCGGTGACAACGTCAACAACCACGAACGGCAGTACTACACGTCCGGCAACAAGAACGCGGCCCTGGACGGCCAGGGCCGCCTGGTGATCACGGCCCGCAAGGAGAACCCGTCCAACTACCAGTGTTGGTACGGCACCTGCCAGTACACCTCGGCCCGGCTGAACACCGCGGGGAAGTTCACCGCGCAGTACGGGCACATCGAGGCACGGATGAAGGTCCCGCGCGGCCAGGGCATGTGGCCCGCCTTCTGGATGCTGGGCACACCGGTCGACTGGCCGGCCTCGGGCGAGATCGACATCATGGAGAACGTCGGCTTCGAGCCCTCCACCGTCCACGGCACCCTTCACGGGCCCGGCTACTCCGGTTCGGGCGGCATCGGTGCCGGCTACACCCTGCCCGGAGGCCAGGCCTTCGCGGACGGCTTCCACACCTTCGCCGTCGACTGGGCGCCGAACTCGATCACCTGGTCCGTGGACGGCACCGTCTACCAGACGCGGACCCCCGCCGACCTCGGCGGACGGTCCTGGGTGTTCAACAAGCCGTTCTTCCTCATCCTGAACCTGGCGGTGGGCGGCTACTGGCCCGGCGACCCCGACGGCTCCACCGTCTTCCCGCAGCAACTCGTCGTGGACCACGTCTCGGTGACGACCGGGGACTCGGCCCCGGGCGCCGCCGTCAGGGGCCTGGCCGGAAAGTGCGTCGACGTCGCCGGGGCGAACCCCGCCAACGGGACGCCCGTCCAGCTCTACGACTGCAACGGCACCTCCGCCCAGCGGTGGACCGCGGGGTCCGACGGCACGCTCCGCGCGCTCGGCAAGTGCCTGGACGTCACCGGCAACGGCACCGCGGACGGTACGCCCGTCCAGCTGTGGGACTGCACCGGCGGACCCAACCAGAAGTGGACGGTCACCGGGGCACGCGACATCGTCAACCCCCAAGCCGACAAGTGCCTCGACGTGACCGGCAACAACGCGGCCAACGCCACCCGGCTCCAGATCTGGACCTGCACGGGCGCCGCGAACCAGAAGTGGACGGTGGGCTGACTCCCGGCCGGTTCCGGCGGGACCGCGACCCCGGTGGCGGTCCCGCCGGCCGTTACGCTCACCCGATGCGCACTCCCCGCTCGGCCTCCGGCTGGACCATGGCCGCCTTCGGAGCGCTCGCCGCGGCCCTGGGGGCGGTGGGCCTGATCGCGCCGGCCGCCCAGCTGTCCCTGCTCGGCCTCACGGCCCCGCACGCGCGGGGGAGCGGCGACCTCACGCCGGCCTTCGTGACGGCGTCCTCGATGGCGGCGCTCAACATGGGCGTGTACTACGTCCTGGCGGCGCTCGCCGACTGGCGGGCCTTCTTCCGGTGGACCGTGCCGTTCAGGCTGCTGACGTGCACCGTGTTCACGGTGGCCGTCATCGGCGGACGGGCGCCCGGTGCCTTCCTCGGCGTCGCCGTGTGGGAGGGGCTCGGCGCGGTCGCGACCGGTACGGCGCTCCGGTACGAACGACGCGCCGGCGCCACCGCGGCCGGCCCCGCCGGTGATGCCCCGGCGGTCCCGGGGGCGCCGGACGGTTCCGGAGCCTGACACGGGGCCGGCCGACCGGAGTACGGTTCCACGACCGTATGACGAAACGTCTTTTGCCTTTCTTTTGCCCTCGGGGAACGCGGTCGCGACGGCGTCCGTTGAGCAGGCGGACCGCACCGTCCGGGACCGGCGACGGGGCCCGGAGAGAACAGCGACAGAAGCCGAGGTGGCACCAGTGGCGATGTGGGACCGGGTCAAGGACCAGGCGAAGGCGTTCCAGCAGTCCCAGGGCACGAGGCCGGGGGGAGGACAGCACGGGAACCCCGGACCGGGACAGTCCGGCGGCCGTGCCCCCGGCTCGTCCTCCGGCGGTTCCAAGGCCCAGCTGCTGGGGCTGCTGAAGTCGCAGCTGGCCTCCGCGAAGGCGGAACTCAAGAGCGGCGCCTACCGGGACGCGAGCATGGCGATGTGCGCGCTGGTCGCGGCCGCCGACGGATACGTCGAGCCGGCGGAGCGGCAGCGCGTGGAGGAGCTGATCGTCTCCAACGAGGTCCTGCAGAACTTCCCGCCGGACCAGCTCCGCAAGCGGTTCAACGAGCACGTGGACCAGCTCACGGCGAACTTCGAGGCGGGCAAGGCACGAGCGCTGCAGGACATCGCCAAGGCGTCGAAGAAGCCGGTCGAGGCACGCGCGGTCGTCCAGACCGGCATGGTCGTCGCCGGCGCCGACGGCACCTTCGAGGCGTCCGAGCAGCAGGCCGTCCGCGAGGCCTGCGCGGCCCTGGGCATCTCGCCCGCGGAGTTCGGAGTCTGAGGACCCCTCGGTCCGCTCCCGCCGTCCGCCCCCGAGCGGGACGGACGGCGGGAGCGGTGGGAGGGGAGCCGCCTCGACCGGCGGTCAGCTCCTCACCGCCTCACCGCCCGTCGCGGCGGCGTCCACGGTGTGGCCGAGCAGGTGCAGCGGGGCGGCCGACACCCCGGCCCGTTCCATCGCGTCCCAGTGGGCCAGGGCCGTCCCGGCGTCCACCAGGCCGTGCACCGGCGGCAGTCCGTGGCCGGCGGCGTGGAGCAGGGACTCGAACCGGCAGGAGGCCAGGGTGCCCTCGAGCCGGGGCTGGGCGAGATAGCCGGCCGCCGCCGCGTCCGGCAGGTCCCCGGCGATCTCCCGGTCGGTGCGGCCGACGTGCAGCAGCCCGCCGCCCAGCACCAGGACGTCCTTCCGCTCCCGCATGCGGGAGAGGGCCCGCCCGGTGTCGAAGCAGTGCGGGAAGGAGTCGTCGACCACGACGGCCCCGGGCCGCAGCCGGTCGACATCGAGCACCGCGGTGGCGCCGCTCACCGCCGTCACCAGGAGGTCCGCGCCGTGGACCGCGTCCGGCAGCACCCGCTCCGCCTCCACCACCTCGAAGCCGGCCGCACCGACCAGCCCCCGCTCCCGCAACCGCCGCCCCAGGGCGGTCAGCCGCGGCCCGCTGCCCCGCACGTCGCACAGGAGCAGCCGGCGGGGAGGCCGGGCGGCCAGGGACAGCAGCAGCTCCAGCGAGGAGGCACCGATCGAGCCCAGACCGGCGAACGCCACGTCGAGGTCCGAGAGGTCCCGGCCGGTGGCCTCCAGCGCCGCGTGCACCGTCTTCACCACGGACACGACCGTCGCCGCGTGCCCCGTCGTCACGGTCGCCGGATGGAGGCCGGACCGCAGCACGTCGAAGCCGTAGCCGGTCAGCGACGGGATCATCCCCGCCAGGGACACGCATCGCGCACCCCGGGCGGCGGAGAGCGACACGGCACGGGCGATGTGCCCCACCAGTCCGGTGTCCGCCGGGAGTTCGTCGGCGAACAGCGGGACGGACACGAAGCCGGACCGGCCCAGCGGCGTCCCCACCGTCTCCACCAGGCGCGGGGCGCCGTCGGGGAACAGCATGGCGCGCACCTCCTCCCGCGGCAGCGCCGACGCGGGCAGACCCGCCAGCCGGGCCAGGTGCTCCGGCGCGGGCAGGTAGCCGATCAGGGCCGCGTCCATCGTGTCCCGCTCCCCGGGTGCCCCCGTTGCGGACCGGGGGGCGGCGGACCTTCGCACCGGGGAACCGCCCGTTTCGGGGCGGCCCGCCCCCGGCCGGTCCGGCGCGCCGTCGTCACCCGCCGCGGCCCGTTCGAGACGACGGCGCAGCGAGGCGGTGAAACGGTCGAGTGCGCCCGGTGCGAAGGCCTGCACCGCGCCCCGGACCGTCACCCGCAGCCCGTCCCCGTCCGGTCGTACCGCCATGAACACGTCCGTCATGGACGACGGCGGCAGGAACGTACTGTCTCCCGCCTCCCACGACAACCGCGCGGTGCCGCCGGCCGCGGGCGCCAGCGCGGAGAAGTCGAGGAAGGTGAAGAAGAACTGGGAGGTCAGGGGCAGCCCGTCGGCACGCCGGGGGACCACGTCCTCGTGGACGCGCGCCTCCTCGGCCTCGGCCGCCACACGCCGCAGGGCGCGGACGAAGCCCTCCGCGCCGGCCGGACCGGCGGGGGCGGGCCGCACCGGGACGGCCGAGGCGAACGGGCCGAAGATCCGGTGCGCGTCGGGCAGCGCGCTGTCCCGGCCGCTCACCGCCATTCCCACGATCAGATCGGAGCGGCCGGTCAGCGCCGTGAGTTCCTGGTGGTAGGCGGTCAGCAGGGGCGCGTACGAAGTGGTGCGCTCCCGGGACGCGAGTGCGCGCAACGCCGTTGCCGAGGAGGCCCCGAGCGTGAACTCCGAGGAGTCGAACCGGACCCCGCCGGAGACAGCCCCGGCACGGTCCGCCGCACCGCCGTCACCGGTCGCCGCCGCGGGCCGCAGCACCGGCGGCCGGTACGGGGCGCACACCCGCGCCCGGCGTTCTGCCGCGGCCG
>NZ_LIRG01000903.1:4249-4442 GCF_001419695.1 Streptomyces prasinopilosus | reverse complement strand
GTGCGGGAGGGCGGGCCGGTCAGGCTGTGGGAGAGCGTCGAGCGGGTTCTCGACGCCTACGACGCGGCCGGACGGCCGGGACCGGAGACCTTCACCCTGTGCGTCCATGACGGCGGGCAACACCTGCGGCACCCGCGGTTGCCCTGTCTGCCCCTGCCGTCGCCCTGAGGGGTGAGGGCCTCCGCTGCCCGGC
>NZ_LIRG01000903.1:0-4192 GCF_001419695.1 Streptomyces prasinopilosus | reverse complement strand
AACTCGCCGCGAACGCCGTCGTGCACGGCCGCGTCCCCGGCCGGGGCTTCCGGCTCACCCTCACGGTCACAGCGCCGGCCACCCTCCGCATCGAGGTGACCGACCCCAGGGGCGAGAAGGCACCCGCACGCGGGAGCGCCTCACCGGATCCCGCCGACTCGGGTTACGGCCTGCTGCTGGTCGAGGAGTCGGCCGATCGCTGGGGTGTGCGCAGTGGTCCGGTGCCGGTCAAGACGGTGTGGGCGGAGCTGGACCTTTCCCTGACGGAGTAAGTCACGTGCACATGCCGGAGCTCGTCGCCGGTTACGCGGGTGGCATCGCCGAACTCGCGGCGACCTCCTGCGAACGGTCTTCCGCGCACAGGGTCATGCTCAGGCCTGTGCAGGAGGGTTTCGGTCAATTTCCCTGTGCATAAGGCCCTTTCGCTCCTCAGGAACATGCCCGACTCGTAAGATCGCCGGGTTCGACAGCTCCGGAGGGACGAGTGGCAGTCACAACCCCAGGCACGAACCAGCTCACCTTCGCTCTGGTCGGGGGATACGCCGGTTCGGGCAAGTCGGAGGCCGGCAAGTTACTGGCCGCGGTGACGGGCTGGGCGATGCTCGACAAGGACACGCTCAGCCGGCCCATGACGGAGGGGCTCCTGCGGGCCATGGGGGGCGATCCGGACGACCGGCACAGTCCGGCCTACCTCGAGCATGTCAGGCCTCTGGAATACGAGTGCCTGCTGAAGGCGGCCTGGGAAAACCTCGAGTGCGGCATCTCCGTGGTTCTCGTGGCTCCGTTCCTCTCGGAGGCCGCCGACGGTCAGTGGATCAGCCGAGTGACGAGGCGATGCCGTCGGCTGGGCGCCCGTTTCGAGGCCTTCTGGGTGGACAGCGATGCGGAGTCCATGCACGAACGCCTGATCTCGCGCAACGCCTCCCGGGACACCTGGAAGCTCGCTCATTGGTCCACGTATGTGGACGGTATGGATCTGAGTCTGCGTCCGGCGAGCCCGCATCACCTCATCGACAACCGCATCAGCGCGGTACGGCCCCTGGCCGAGCAGCTGGAATCCCTTGCGCAGAGAATCCTGGAGAGGCCGTGACCGCAGTCGTCCTCTATGGGCCGCCCACGGCCGGGAAGGACACCCTCACAGCGGCGTTGACCGCCGCCGACTCCCGGTTCCAGCTGCTCACCAAGCTCAAACAGGGCACGGGCCGGTCGGCCGGGTACCGGTTCATCACGGAGGACGAGCTGGACGAGCTGCGCGCGCAGGACCGCGTAGTGGTCGAGACCCGCCGCTACGGCAATGTCTACGTCATCGACCGGCATTCCCTCGAAGAGCTCCAGGGCAGGGGAAAGGTGCCCGTCGTGCACATGGGGAACGTCGCCGACCTGCGCACCCTGTTGGCCGGTACCGGAAACGGATGGTTACGGGTGCTGCTGTGGGTGCCGAGAGACGTGTGTGAGAGAAGATCGAGACAACGGGACGACACCGACACCGCCAAACGGCTGGCGGCCTGGGACGAGACCGCCCGGGACATCCTCGACTCCGATCTGCGGGACCTGTTCGACGTGGTGGTGCGCACCGACAGGGTGGAGCCGAAGGCGGCGGCCGAGGAGATCACCGCCGCACTGGACGGCCCGGTTTCCGCCCGTCTCCCCGGAGAGCTGCGGGAGACCCTGGGCATCACCGACCGGCGGACCGTGCCGCCCCGCGGGTAGCCGGCTCGAGCTTTCGGACGGAGCACGGGGTCTGCCGTACTCGGTGAGGCCTTGCCATCGCAGCGGCAGAGGGGGCGTTCGTGGGAGCTGTCCGCACACTGGAGGAACTGGCGAGGATCGGCCGACAACGCACCGTGGTCGGCCGCAGCGTCGAGCTGCGTCAGGAAGTGGTGGAGGCGGATCTGCTCCTGGACACCGTCTCCGCCGACAGAGTCACCCTGGAACGCGTGAGCGTCGACGGCACCCTGACCGTTCGGTCCTGCCACATCGATGAACTCGTCATCGACCATGTGGAGGCGGACGCCATCCTCGTGACGAATTCGAGGATCGGGCGTCTGACCGTCCGCAACGCCTCCGCCGGGTGTGAAGTGGTCATCACGGACACCCTGCTGGTCTCCCTCGCTCTTCACTCCTGCGGGCGCACACAGTTGCAGCGCCTGCGCGTGGAGGAGGTCGTCCAGTTCAACGCGCTGCGCGGAGACGTGCGCATCAGCCATACCCGGCTGTCGGCCATGACGGTGCGAAGCCAGGTCACCGGGGGACGTCTCGGCCGCCCGCGCGTGGAAGCCCGTGCCCTGCACGCGCGTGAGGACATCGCCTTCGACGATCTCTGGTTGTCCGCTCTGGAACTGCACGACGTGGACGCCCGGCAACTGACCTTGCAGCGGGTGCGTCTGGACCTGCCCCTGACGGCAACGGAGCTGCGATGCAGCGAAACCGTACGCGTGAACGGGCTGGTGGTCCCTGCCGAGGAGCCCAGCACGATCACCGACAGCACGGTGCGCGGGCCCGTGGAGGTGCGTGGTCTCAAAGTGGGCGGCGACGACGACGGTCACGCGCACGCGACAGCCCGCCTGTCACTGGAGAACAGTACGGTCATGCGCCTGACGGCCACTTCGCAGGGACCGGCGGTGATCAGCCTCCGGGGGTCCTCGGTGACCGAGACCCTCGCGCTCCCCGGGGGCAGCGCGAGGTACACCCTCGACGAGCATTCGAGCGTCAGTGACATGGAACTCGCCGGGCAGGTCTTCCGGAACGGGCACCAGATCCTCTCCTTCCTGGAACGCTCCTTCACCGAGGTGTCCGCTGTGGCGCTGGAATCGCTCCGGTCGGCCTTGGCCCGGCGGAACAGGAACCGTGAGGTGGACCAGCTCTACTACCTCACCCGGCAGCGCGAGGCCGCCTTACTGCCGTTGTTGCGGCGTGCTGTTTCCCGCGGCGTCGTCGGAGGTGTCCTCGGCTGGGGTGTACGAGCGCGCAACCCGGCACGTTTCCTGGTCGCGGGCATCCTCCTGACGGCTGTCGGCCTCCACGCGGCGGGCTCGTTGCGCGGCGACGGCCAGGGGGTGACGGACCCGGGGTCCGCGGCGACTTCGCTGATCCTGGCCCTCGCCCTGTGGCTGAACGTCGGTACGGGCCTGCCGTCAGAGCTCAAGTCGGCGAACTGGACGGCCCTGGCCGTCTCGTTCGCTTCGGCCGGTCTGCTGTTCACCACGCTCATCGTGGGCATCGTCATCCGGAAACTGGTTCGCTGACCGATCCGGAAGTGCCGGGTGGCAGGGTGGGACGATGGAAGAGAGCACAGTGCCCGCGGTCACGTACGGCATGCGAGGGCGGGCGTTCCTGGTCACCGGTGGCAGTCGAGGTCTCGGGTTCGCCGTCGCGCGTCTCCTGGCCGCGGAGGGCGCGTCCGTAGCCGTCTGCGGCCGGGATGCGGGACAGTTGGCGCGTGCCGCTGCCGAACTGGAGCGGGAGGGCGCCGCACGGGTGCTGACCGGTGCGGTGGATGTCCTCGCGCCGGACGCTCTCGAGGACTTCACGGACGAGGTCGGACGCACATTCGGCGGACTCGACGGCCTGGTGGCCAATGTGGGCGGCAAGCGCGGCGGCGGACTTCTCGACTCCACACGCGAGGACTGGCAGACGACCTGGGAACTCAACGGCGGTCACGCGGTACGGGCGGTGCGGGCGGGACTGCCGCATCTGCGCCCGGGCAGCTCCGCCGTCCTGGTCTCCTCCATCTCCGGCTGGAAACCCCGTTCTCCCGCGCAGTACGGGGCCGCCAAAGCCGCCGAGATCTATCTGGCCGGAGCGCTGTGCCAGGAACTGGCCCCTCATCAGGTCCGGGTCAACACGGTCAGTCCCGGTTCCATCCTCCTGCCGGGAAAGAGCTGGGACCGCCTGCGTCTGCGGGACCCGCAGGCGTACGCCGCTTATGCGGAGCGCAACCCGAACGGGCGGCTGCTGCACGCGGACGAGGTCGCCCGGGTGATCGTCTTCCTGCTCTCGCCGGCCTCCGGGGCCGTGAACGGCGCTCATGTGCCGGTGGACGGTGGGCAGCCGCAGGCCGGCCTCGATCCGCGTACCGGGTGAACAGCGGCTGACTTCTTCTGGGCCCTGTTCGACGGCTCAGCGGCAGAGCTTCTCTATGTCCTCGGCGAAGGACGGGAACTCGGCGCGGGCCTCGGCGAGGAGGGCGTGG
>NZ_LIRG01000902.1 GCF_001419695.1 Streptomyces prasinopilosus | reverse complement strand
CCGGGCGGGGCAGCACCATGGTGCTGACCTTCGACGACGGACCCGACCCCCGCTACACCCCGGACATCCTCGACACGCTCGCGGCGCACGACGTCCGCGCGATGTTCTTCGTGTGCGGGGAGATGGTCTCCTACCACAAGGACCTGCTGGCCCGCATGTCCGACGAGGGGCACGTCGTCGGCAACCATACCTGGTCCCACCCCCTGCTCACCCGTCTGACCCGCGGCGGGATCCGCTCCGAGATGGAACGCACCTGCGACATCATCGAGAAGGGCTACGGCGAACGCCCCCAGTGGTTCCGCGCCCCCTACGGAGCCTGGAACCGCGCCGCCTTCCAGCTCGGCGCCGAACTGGGCATGGAACCCCTCGCCTGGACGCTGGACACCCTCGACTGGACCAGCCCCGGCACCCGCACCATCGTCGACCGGGTGGAGAACGGCGCCGCCCCCGGGGTCGTGGTCCTCTCGCACGACGCCGGGGGCGACCGCTCCCAGAGCGTGCGGGCCCTGCGCGCGTACCTGCCCGACCTGCTGGCCTCCGGCTACCGGGTCACGGTGCCCCGCCGGCACCACGTCTGAGCCCGGCCGCTCCGCCCGTCCGTCCCGCCCGTCCGTCCCGTCCGTCCGGCCCCGCCCGGACGGAGCCGGCCGCTCAGCGGACCTCGACGAGGCGGGCGAAGACCACGACGTTCCCGTCGTAACCGTCCTGCTGGGTGAAACCGCCGCCACAGGTGATGACCCGCAACTCCGACGAGCCCTTCGAGTTGTAGACCCGGTCGCCGGGGAAGTCGTTCTTCGCGAAGACCTCGATCCCGTAGACCTCGAACACCGCGGTCTTCCCGTCCTCGCGCTCGACCTGGACGCGGTTGCCCTTCTCCAGAGCCCCGAGTCCGTAGAAGACGGCCGGGCCCAGGTGGTTGTCCACGTGGCCGACCACGACCGCCGTGCCCTTCTCCCCGGGAGTGACCCCGCCGGTGAACCAGCCCGCCAGATTGGGGTCCTCGGGCGGGGGCGCGTCCACCCACCCCTCCGCGTCCAGACCCACCGCCATCACCGGTGCGTCCACCTGGATCGCCGGGATCCGGACCCGCTGCGGAACCGAGTACGGCAGCGGTCGCGCCACCGCGGGCGTGGCGGTACCGGGCACCGCGCTGTCCGCGGCGGCGGCCACGGCAGGCTGCGGCGGCCCCTCGTCGAACTCCCCCGAACCGTTCCGGATGAGCGCGAGACCGGTGAGCAGGACCAGCGCTATCACGCCCCACGGAGCACGCCTCTTTTGCCGCGCCTCCTCTTCGAGCTCGTCCGGTTCGAAAGCAGACATTCGCTCTTCCCCTCTCGGCACGGCCGTCGCCGTGTCACTCGCGCATGGCGGAAACGCTAGAGGCGACGCACACGCCCGGCGACGGGACGAGGGCGAACGGGTGGCCGGGCGGCGGTCGGTGAGCCATCCGGGGTGCCCCCGAACGGAGATCCTCCGACGGACCGTGACCTGCGGCGATATTCGAAAGCACGGAGCCGGATGGGCCACCGCCTCACCGGGACGGGCCATCGCCGACATGCGCGCGGGAGCACGGCGGCCGAGGGTTTCGCTGGGAGACGCTTTCTCGCCGATCGACCGGGGACCGGCCCCGGGGCGTCTTCCGCGGAGGATCACATGCGCAAGTCACGTGCCCTGGCGTCCGCGGGCGCCGCGGTCGCCGTCCTCGGGCTCGCCGTCCCCGTCGCCGTCGCGGACGGCAGCCGGGTCCCCAGTCCGTCCAACATCGTGGCGCTGCCCAGCGTCATCGCGCGCGGCGGCCAGCTGACCATCACCGCCGACGGCTGCCCCAACGGCGGGCACGCCACGTCCAACGCCTTCCCCAGGACCAACCTGACACCCGTCCACGGAGGCCGCGACACCGCGAAGGGCACCGCCACCGTCTACAACGACGCCCGCGCGGGCTCGTACGACATCACGGTGCACTGCTCCGGCCGGAGCCTGACCCGGCCGGCCGCCTTCACCGTCCTCGGCGGGGTCCGCGGCGGCCTCGGCGGCAGCAGCACCGAGGGGGCGACCCGGACCGACATGGCCATCGGCGGCGGGCTGGTGGCGGCCGCGGTCGTGGCGGGCGGTGTCTTCTGGATGCGCCGTCGTGCCGAGAAGCAGCTCTGAAGCCGTTCCCCCCGGCGGTCGTTCCGCATGTGTGACCGGAGGCCGGGCCCCGGATCCCCGACCGGATCCGGGGTGCAGCCGTGTGCTCGCGCCGCCCTTCGGCCCTGCCGTCCTTCCCGGCACGCACGTCCCCCGGACGCCGGACCGCTTCCCCGGAGCCCACGGGCCACGGGCCGCGGGCCGGGGGCCGGAACCGAAGGGCGTGACCCCGCCGCGCACGGCGACGGCACCCGGCATGGCGGCGAGGGCGCCGGGGAGCGCGGCGGAGACGACGCGTATCGCGTGCATGGTGTGTGTCCTCCGGGTCCCGAGGAGCGGCGGCGGACCTGCTCCGCCCGCACCGGAGACGTGTCCCCGATGCCCGAAACGCTAGGGAGCCGCGCCGGACGGCGCGATCGCAGTCGCGCGAACGGGTCACTCCCGTGGGCCGTACGGGGGAGCAGCGATACGGCGTGAGGGGGACGCGCACGGCGTGGCGCAGGTCCCCGGGACCGGAACCGTGATGCGCGCCGGTCAGTCCCCGACACCGGGGAACAGGAGCCGGAACGGATCGGCCGACGCGCCGAGCCCCCGGCTGAACGGCGCGTCGAAGTCCCAGATCAGGAAGAGCAGGAAGGCGATCAGCGCCGAGAACAGTCCGGCGAGGACCAGCTCGCGCCGGGTGCGGCGGATCTGCAGCGCGAAGATCATCCCGATGGTGACGACCGCACCGCCGATCAGCCCGAACCACACCACGCCCGGCATGGTCTCCCCGGTCGACTCCGCCCGGGCCGCGCGTGCCTGGTCGGCGGCGGACACCTGGTCGACGAGCGGCTGATAGGCCTGGGCCTCGAAATCCGTCGCCGGTTCGTAGTCGGTCACGTCCCGGCGGACCCGGTCGAGCAGCTCCGTCCCGCGTTCGGTGACCCGCCCCTCCTCGGCCATGGCGCGCCACTCCGCGGTCACGACGTGTCCGACATAGGCGTTGACGTCCTCCCGGATGCGTTCGCGGATGTCGGCCGGATAGATCCGTACCCGCTCCGAGATCTCGTGCAGCGCCACGGCTTCCGCCCGCACGTGGTCCTGGGCGGCACTGCGCCCCTCCCAGACCCCGGCGATGGCCAGGCCCAGGACGATGGCGTACACCACGCCGATCCACATCGTCATGTACTCGATGACGTCCGGGGTCTCGGTGGGATCCTCGTCGTCGGGGGCGGCGCGGTGACGCACGAGGACGATGACGACCACCACGACGCAGACGGCCAGCATCGCGAGGGTGAGAACAAGCCATTCCGGCAAGAGGTGCCTCCACGGTGGTTTGTCGGGTTCGACGGGAACGGGCGGGTCCGGGGCTCAGCGGGGCCGGAGCGCGGCGACGGCGACGATCGCGGGCACGGCGATGAGCAGGACGAAGGTGAGCGGTGACGTGGCACCGCCGGACGACCGCTCGACCGGAGGCGCCGCGCGGTACCGGGGGTAGTGCACGGGCGTCAGGGACGGGCGCGGAGCGGGGG
>NZ_LIRG01000901.1 GCF_001419695.1 Streptomyces prasinopilosus | reverse complement strand
CGGTGCCGTGTTCGCCGCGCTCCGACAGGAGGAGGCGTTCTCGCGGCTCGTCGTGGACGACACGCGGATCATCGCACCGGGCCACGGCCTGGACGCGGGTCTGTTCGACGAGGACTACCTCGCGCCGTACATCGACGAGGTGTGGAGCACCTACACCGGACGCGACCTCAGGATCACCACCAACGCCGGGACCTTCACCGGCCGGGTGCGCGGCGGCCGGTTCACCTTCGACGGACCCGCCCAGGTCTCCTTCGGCAGGCCGTCCACCCGGGACGTCCTCTTCTGCGACGGGGCGCTCGCCGCCCCGAACGACGGCACGACCGGCCCGGTCGCCGCCGTGCTCGGCGCCGGCTTCAACCGTTCGACACTGCTCAGCCACCCCGACCAGCCGACCACCGACGCCTCGGCCTTCTACCGGACCGGGCTCACCAACCACTACTCCAGGGCCGTGCACACGGCCACGGAGGACGGCAGGGCGTACGGCTTCGCCTTCGACGACGTCGCCGACTTCGCCTCGTACATCCAGGACACGGCCCCCACGGGCGTGCGCCTGACGCTGTCGCCCTTCTGAGGCCGGCCCCGGAGTCCTGAAGGTCCGTGAGAGGGCCGGTGCCGGTCCCCGTCCGCGGTGCGCCGCGGGCGGGGACCGGCGTGGACACCGGGCCCACGGGACGCGGCGCCGGTGCGCCCGTGAGGAGCGCCCCGCCGCGGCGGGCAGGTTNNATGACCGCACCGGGGCCGCTACAGCCATCCGGACCCGAGGAGTCAGAGATGCCGACGTCCCAGCCCGAGGAGTCCCGGCCGCCCGAGGAGCGCACCACCCCGGACGGCCTGCTCCACGCCCGTACCGGCACCGATGTGTCGCCGGAGGACCTCGTCCTTGCCTCCGGCAAGGACCTCACCCCGCAGAATCTCGAATGGGCCAGGCGCAAGCTGGCGGAGGAAGGACCCGCCGCACTCGACAAGATCCTGCCCTGATCCCCGCCCCTCGAGCCCGGCTCCGGCGCTCGCCCGTCCCGCCCCCGGCTCCTCTTCCGGCCCGTCCGCGGCCGGCCCTCACGACGGCCCGTCCGTGGCCGCGCCCGCCGGGGCTTCCCGCCCCGGCGTCGGCGCGACCCTGACCCGGAGGTCGCCGACCGTGTGCGAGGGCCAGGCACGGGCGTAGCCGGGCGGGGTTCCGCCGGGGGCG
>NZ_LIRG01000900.1 GCF_001419695.1 Streptomyces prasinopilosus | reverse complement strand
CGCCGCCGGCGGCGTCCTGCCGCACGGCCTGCCCTCCGCCGTGCACGCCGAACTCGTCGCCGCGGACCAGGAGATCAGACCCGGCGGCCCCCTGCCCGGCGACACGGACAGCCGCACGGAGCACCACGACGACGAACTGATCGACGTGTTCGCGGCCGACATCCGCGACTTCGTGCGCCGCCGGGACCTCGCGGGCGCCGTCGTGGTGAACGTCGCCTCCACCGAACCCGCTCCCACCGACGACTCCCTGCCCCCCAGCTCCCGCTACGCGGCGGCCGCCCTGCGCGCCGGCTGCCCCTACGTCAACTTCACCCCCTCCGCGGGCCTGCACCACCCCGCGCTGGCCCCGCTCGCCGAGGCCTCGGGCCTGCCGTACGCGGGCCGCGACGGCAAGACCGGGCAGACCCTGCTGCGCTCCGTGCTCGGCCCGATGTTCCTGCAGCGCGCCCTCGCCGTACGCGCCTGGTCCGGCACCAACCTCCTGGGCGGCGGCGACGGCGCCGCCCTCGCCGACCCCGCGACCGCCGCCGCCAAGAACGCCGGCAAGGAACGCGTCCTCGCCGACACCCTCGGCACCACCCCCGAGGGCGAGGTCCACATCGACGACGTGCCCGCGCTCGGCGACTGGAAGACGGCCTGGGACCACATCGCCTTCGACGGCTTCCTCGGCGCCCGCATGATCCTGCAGACCACCTGGCAGGGCTGCGACTCGGCGCTCGCCGCACCGCTCGTCCTCGACCTGGCCCGACTGGCCGCCCGCGCCCGGGAGAGGGGACTGTCCGGTCCGCTGGGCGAACTGGGCTTCTACTTCAAGGACCCGGTGGGGGACGGCCCGTCCTCGCTGGCCGAGCAGTACGCCGAACTCAGGCGCTTCGCCGGGCGGCTGCGGGACGACGCCCCCGAGCCCGGGGCGCGGCGGTGAGCCGCCCGGCCGCCCCGGCGCGGCACACACCCGGCGCCACCGGACCGACGGCGGCGGACGGGACGACGGCGGCGGACGGGACGGCCCTCGCGGGCATCCCCGCGCCCCGCACCGGCCGTGCGGGCGCCTGGGCCGAACTGCTGCGCCTGCCCGCCCTGTTCACCGTCCCCGGCGACGCCCTGGCCGGCGCGGCCGCGACCGGCGCACGCCCCGGCCCCCGCACCCTGCTCGCCATCGGCGCCTCCCTGTGCCTGTACGAGGCCGGCATGGCCCTGAACGACTGGGCGGACCGGGCCGAGGACGCCGCGGAACGCCCGCACCGCCCCCTTCCGTCCGGCCGTATCCGCCCGGCCGCCGCCCTCACCGCCGCCGGTGCCCTCACCGGCGCCGGACTGGCGCTCGCCGCCGGCGCGGGACGCCCCGCCCTCGCGGTGGCCACCCCCCTGGCGGCGACCGTCTGGGCCTACGACCTCGCACTGAAGCACACACCCGCCGGCCCCGCGGCCATGGCCACCGCCCGCGCACTGGACCTGCTCCTGGGCGCGGCCGCCACCGGCGGCGGCACCCGGGCCGCGCTGCCCAGCGCCGCGCTGCTCGGCACGCACACCCTCACGGTCACCGCCGTCTCCCGCCGGGAGACCACCGGCGGTTCGGTGCTGGCCCCGCTGGCGGCCCTCGCGACGACGGGGGCACTGACGCGGCTGGTCACCCACCGCCGCACCCGACTCCCGGCAGGCCGGCGGGCAGCAGCCGCCCCCGGCCTGCCGGGTCCCGGCCCGGCCGGGCCACCGGCCCGGACCACCGGCGTCCTCACCGCCGCCCTGGGCGCCGCCTACGCCGCCACGGCCGCCCGGCCCTACGCCCACGCCGCACTCAACCCCTCGCCCCCGCTGACCCAACGCGCCGTCGGCGGCGGCATCCGGGCCACGATCCCGCTCCAGGCCGCGCTCACCGCCCGCTCCGGCTCGGCCGGCACCGCCCTGCTCGTCGCGGCCCTGATCCCGGCCGGCCGGATGTTCGCCAGGAGGGCCGGCATGAGGAAGGTGAGCATCACGTGAACCGCACCCCAAACGACGCCCCCCCGCTCCCCCTCCGCTTCGGCTACGGCACCAACGGCCTCGCCGACCTCCGCCTCGACGACGCCCTGGGCCTGCTCGCCGACCTCGGCTACGACGGGGTCGGACTGACCCTCGACCACATGCACCTCGACCCGCTCGCCCCGGACCTCGCGGCCCGCACCCGCCGGGTCGCGCACCGGCTGGACGCGCTCGGGCTCGGCGTCACCGTGGAGACCGGCGCCCGCTACGTGCTCGACCCCCGCCGCAAGCACGGCCCCTCGCTCCTGGACCCCGACCCGGACGACCGCGCCCGCCGCGCCGGCCTGCTCGTCCGGGCGGTCGAGGTCGCCGCCGACCTCGGCGCGCACGCCGTGCACTGCTTCAGCGGCCTCCTCCCCGACGGCACGGACGAGGACACCGCCTGGAAACGCCTCGCCGAGACCCTCACCCCCGTCCTGGACGCCGCCGCCACCGCGGGCGTGCCCCTCGCCGTCGAACCGGAACCCGGCCACCTCCTCGCCACCCTCGCCGACTTCCACCGTCTGCGCCGCACCCTCGGGGACCCCGGGCCCCTCGGCCTCACCCTGGACATCGGCCACTGCCAGTGCCTCGAACCCCTCCCTCCCGCGGACTGCGTCCGGGACGCCGCGCCCTGGCTGCGCCACGTCCAGATCGAGGACATGCGCCGCGGGGTCCACGAGCACCTGCCCCTCGGGGACGGCGAGATCGACTTCCCGCCCGTCCTCGCGGCCCTCGCCGCCACCGGCTACCAGGGCCTGACCGTCGTCGAACTGCCCCGCCACTCCCACGCGGGCCCCCACTTCGCCGCCCGGTCCCTCCCGTTCCTCCACGCCGCGGCCCGTACCGCGGCGTGGAGGGACGGG
>NZ_LIRG01000090.1 GCF_001419695.1 Streptomyces prasinopilosus | reverse complement strand
CTTGATGATGTTGGCCGCGGGGGTCTTCGCCAGCTCGCCGAGCTCGGCGAGGGCGTCCGGGATGCGCTGGTCCTCGGTGAGGTACTCCGGGAACACGGCGATGATGCGTCCGGCCAGCGAGATGTCACGCGTCTCCACGGGGACACCGGCCCGGGAGGCGTAGGCCCGGACCACCGGCAGGAACGAATACGTCGCCAGGGCGGGGGCCTCGTCAGTGTGCGTATAGATGATGGTCGAGTCAGTCACCGGGTGCTCCGCTCCACGTCTGCAACATTGCTCGACATCAAGATATCCCGTACGCGTCCTGAGCTCGACAGGGGTCCGGACCCCGGGGGCCGGCCGTGCCGGCCCCCGGGGGTCGCGGACCCGGGCGGCGGCCGCCCCGCCCGTCCGCCGCGGCCCGCGGCGGGCGGCACGGCCCGGCCCCCGTCCACCGTGCGTCAGACCGGGCGGAACGCCGTCATGTCGCCCGGCTCCGGCTCGGTGCCGCGCTGCCGGGGGAACACCACCGAGCCCTGCTGCAGCGCCACCGTCCGCGCGGGCGACGGAATGCGGATGCCCTCCTCGCGGTAGCGCCGGTGCAGGCGCTTGATGAACTCGTGCTTGATCCGGTACTGGTCGCTGAACTCGCCGACGCCCAGGATCACGGTGAACCCGATGCGGGAGTCGCCGAAGGTGTGGAACCGCACCGCCGGCTCGTGCTCCGGGAGCGCTCCGGTGATCTCCGTCATCACCTCGGTGACGACCTCCTTGGTGACCCGCTCCACCTGCTCCAGGTCGCTGTCGTACGACACCCCGGCCTGCACCAGGATGGTCAGTTCCTGCTCGGGGCGCATGAAGTTGGTCATGTTCGTCTTCGCGAGCTGCCCGTTGGGGATGACCACCAGGTTGTTGGAGAGTTCGCGCACCGTCGTCTGACGCCAGTTGATGTCCTCGACGTAGCCCTCCTCGCCGCTGCTCAGCCGGATGTAGTCACCGGGCTGGACGGTCTTGGAGGCGAGGATGTGGATGCCCGCGAACAGGTTGGCGAGTGTGTCCTGGAGCGCCAGCGCGACCGCCAGACCGCCGACGCCGAGGGCGGTGAGCATCGGGGCGATGGAGATGCCCAGCGTCTGGAGCACCACCAGGAAGCCGATCGCCAGGACCAGGATCCGGGTGATGTTCATGAAGATCGTGGCCGAGCCGGCGACGCCGGACCGTGCCTGGGTCACCGACTGCACCAGGCCGGCCACCACGCGCGACACCGACAGCGTCGCCGCGAAGATGACCAGCACCGTCAGCACCTGGTTGACGTTGTGCTGCACGGTCCGGGTCAGGGGCAGCGCGGCCGCCGCGGACGCGGCGCCGCCCGCGAGGGCCGCCCACGGTGCGATCATGCGCAGGGCGTCCACGGCGACGTCGTCGCCGCGCCACTGGGTCCGGTCCGCGTGCCGGCCCAGCCAGCGCAGCAGCATGCGCAGCAGGAACGCCGCGACCAGGCCCGCGGCGAGCGCGATGCCGGCGAACAGCACGTCGTTCATGGTGAGCGCGCGGGTCATCGCCCACCTCCGGCGAGAACCGTTGCCGTGGGGCGTGTGTGATGTCGTGTCACGTCTCGTCACCTGCTCGCGTTCGGGGGTGCCCGGGAGAGTGCGGCCCGGGAGGGTGCGCCGTGCCGGACCGGTCGGCCGGCGGCCGGCACGGTCGCTCATCCTGCCGTATCCGGAAGGGCAGTTCGTACCGTCCCGGGGGCGAGGGGCGCCCGGCCGTCCCCTGGTCCCGCGGAGGACCCGCGGCACGGTGCCGGAGTCCTTCCGCCCGCGCCGGCCGCGGGTGGCGGCGGGCCGGACGGCCGCCCGCGGACGCGGTGCCCGCCGAGGGCTTTGCCGGGTCCCGCGCACCCGGACGGACGGCGGGCCTTGACCTCAACAATGCTCGAGGTTCTACCTTCTCCGACATGAGCATGGAGACCACCGCCTGGACCCAGCTGCACAGCGTCATGAACGCCGAGGAGGAACGCCGCCCCTTCGCGCGGGACACGCTGCGCCGCATCGCGGGCTTCGCCCGCCCGCACCGCCGCCGCATGGCCCTCTTCGTCCTGCTCGGAGCCGCCACCGCGCTGCTCGCCGTCGCCACCCCCGTCCTGGCCGGCCGCGTCGTCGACACCATCGTCTCCGACGGCGACCCGGCCACGGTCGTCCGGCTGGCCCTGCTCATCGCGCTGATCGCGGTGGCGGAGGCGGCCCTCGGCATCCTCGGCCGGAGGCTGTCGGCCTCCCTCGGCGAGGAACTCATCCTCGATCTGCGGACCGCCGTCTTCGACCACGTGCAGCGGATGCCGGTCGCGTTCTTCACCCGCACCCGTACGGGCGCGCTCGTCTCCCGACTCAACAACGACGTGATCGGCGCCCAGCGGGCCTTCAGCAACACCCTGTCCACCGTGGTCGGCAACGTCGTCACGCTGGCGCTCGCCCTGGCCGTGATGCTCACCCTGTCCTGGCGGATCACCCTGCTCGCCCTGGTGCTGCTGCCCGTGTTCGTGGTCCCCGCCCGGCGCGTGGGCCGCCGCATGGCCGGGATGCAGCGCGAGGCCGCCGCCCTGAACGCGGCCATGGGAACCCGGATGACCGAGCGCTTCTCGGCGCCCGGCGCCACCCTGGTCAAGCTCTTCGGCCGCCCGCGGGAGGAGTCGGAGGAGTTCGCGGTGCGCGCCCGCCGGGTCCGGGACATCGGCGTACGGACGGCCACCGCCCAGAGCGTGTTCATCACCGCGCTCACCCTCGTCTCCGCCCTCGCCCTGGCCCTCGTCTACGGCGTCGGCGGCCACCTCGCCCTGCGCGGTTCCCTGGAGCCCGGCGCGGTCGTGTCCCTGGCCCTGCTGCTGACCCGCCTGTACGCGCCGCTGACCTCCCTCGCCGGGGCACGGGTGGAGGTGATGAGCGCCCTGGTCAGCTTCGAGCGGGTCTTCGAGGTGCTGGACCTGAAGCCGCTCATCGAGGAGAAACCGGACGCCCGGCCCGTCCCCGAGGGCCCGGTCTCCGTCGAGTTCGACGACGTCCGCTTCGGCTACCCGGCCGCCGACCAGGTCTCCCTCGCCTCGCTGGAGGAGGTCGCCGCCCTGGACGCGCGCGGCTCCGCCGAGGTCCTGCACGGCATCTCCTTCCGCGCCGAGCCCGGGCAGACCGTGGCCCTCGTCGGCTCCTCCGGCGCCGGCAAGTCGACTATCGCGCAGCTGCTGCCGCGCCTCTACGACGTCGACTCGGGCGCGGTGCGGGTGGGCGGCGTCGACGTGCGGGACCTGACCGTGGAATCGCTGCGCGACACCCTCGGCATGGTCACCCAGGACGGCCACCTCTTTCACGACACCGTCCGCGCCAACCTGCTGCTGGCCGCGCCCGCCGCGAGCGAGCCCGACCTGTGGGACGCGCTGCGCCGCGCCCGCCTGGACGACCTCGTGCGCTCCCTGCCCGACGGCCTGGACACGGTGGTCGGGGAACGCGGCTACCGCCTCTCCGGCGGCGAGCGCCAGCGCATGACCATCGCCCGGCTGCTCCTCGCCCGGCAGCGGGTCGTCCTGCTCGACGAGGCCACCGCCCACCTGGACAACACCTCCGAGGCGGCCGTCCAGGAGGCCCTCGCGGAGGCACTGGAGGGCAGGACGGCCCTCGTCATCGCGCACCGGCTGTCCACCGTCCGGGCCGCGGACCTGATCCTGGTCGTCGAGGCCGGCCGGATCGTGGAACGGGGCACGCACGAGGAGCTCCTGGCGGCCGGCGGCCGCTACGCCGGACTGCACCGCGCCCGGTTCACCCCCCGGCCCGCCGCGGACGACGGCCGCGACGGCGGCCGGAGCGCGGCGGTGGCGGCGGTGTAGCACCGGTCCGCCGTCCCGCACGGGACACGCGGGAGCGCCGCCGCGGACCCGGTCCCGGGCCCGCGGCGGCGCTCTGACGGCGACCGGGGCCGCCTGCCGCTCCTCGCCGTTCCCTACGGCGCACCGTGCGGCGTCAGTGGCCGCGGCTTTCCGCCTTGGCCCGCTCGGAGCCCTCCCCGCCGGACTTCCCGCGCGCCGGACCGCTGCGGCCGCGGCCGCCGCGACGACGGCTGCCGCCGCCCCGGCGGCCGCTGTACGCGTCGAGCTCGATGGCGAGCGGTGACGCGGTCAGCACCGACGAGTACGTACCCACCAGCATGCCGATCAGCAGGGCGAGCGCGAAGTCGGTGAGCGAGTCGCCGCCCAGCAGGGCCAGCGCGGCCAGGATGAAGATCACGCCGATACCGGTGTTGACCGTGCGGGGCACCGTCTGCAGGACCGCCGTGTTGGTGGACTGGGCCAGGGGCGCCTTGGGGTCCTTCTGCCACAGTTCCCGGACGCGGTCGAAGACCACGACGGAGTCGTTCACCGAGTAACCGACCACGGTGAGCAGCGCGGCCAGGAAGATCCCGTCGATCGGCTTGCCCAGCCACGCGAAGATGCCGGTGAGGATCACCACGTCGTGGGCCAGGGTGCTGACCGCCGCCGTACCGAACATCCAGCGGAACCGGAAGGCGAGGTAGACCAGCTGGGCGCCGAGGGCCAGGCCGAGCGCGATCAGCGCGTTGCGGCGCAGTTCGTCGCCGAGGCTCGGGCCGATCAGCTCGTCGCGGACCTTCTCCGCCCCGCCGCCGACCTCCTCGACGACCTCGGCGACCTCGACCGCCTCGGCGTTGCTCAGCTCCTCGGTGCGCACCGTCAGCCCGTTGTCCCCGGAGGACTGCACGACGGCCTGCGGGAAGCCGGCGTCGGCCAGGGCCGCACGGGCCCGGTCCGGATCGACGGTCTCGGTGGTCGAGTACTCGATCAGCCGTCCGCCGGTGAACTCGACACCGAAGTTCAGCCCGCGCACCACGATGCCGGCGCCGGTGACGACGAGGACGAGGAGGGAGACCAGGAGCCAGCGGCGCGGGCGGCGCATCAGCTGCGGGTCGCGACGGGTGAGGTACTCGCGGACCCGCCCGATGGAGGCCAGGCCGGTGATCTTGGGACGGCGGTGCACCCAGCGGCGCGCCACGGCGAACTCGGCCAGCACCCGGGTGATCACCAGTGCGCTGATCATGGAGGCGAGGACACCGATGGCCAGGGTGACGCCGAAGCCCTTCACCGGACCGGAGGCGAGCAGGAACAGCAGTCCCGCCGCGATGAGCGTGGTGATGTTGGAGTCGGCGATCGCGCTGAACGCGCCCTTGAAGCCGGCGGTCAGGGCCGAGCGGCTGCTGGGACGGTTGCGCTTGCTGTATTCCTCGCGCGCCCGTTCGAAGACCAGCACGTTGGCGTCGACGGCCATGCCGATCGCCAGGACGAAACCGGCCAGACCCGGCAGGGTCAGGGTCGCCCCCAGGCCCGCGAGGGCGGCGTAGGAGATCACGCCATAGCAGGCCAGGGCCACGATGGCCAGGAGGCCCATCAGCCGGTAGACGACGATGATGAACAGCCCGGTGAGGGCGGTGCCGACGAGGGCGGCCCAGGCGCTGGCCTCGATGGCCTCGGCGCCCAGCGTCGGGCCCACGGTCCGCTGCTCGACCGTCTCGACCGGCACCGGAAGGGCGCCGCCGCTGATGAGCAGGGCGAGTTCCTTGGAGTCGTCGCTGGTGAAGGACCCGGTGATCTGGGTGGAGCCGCCGGTGATGCCGGCCCCGCAGGCCACGGACGGGTCGACCTGCGGCGACGAGATGATCTTGTCGTCCAGCACGATCGCGACCCGGCGCTTGGGGTCGCCCGCGGGGTTGCAGGCGGCCTCGCCGGTCAGTTTCGACCAGCCCTTGTCGTCCGCGAAGTCCACGGTGACCATCCAGCCGGCGCCGCTCTGCTGGTCGAAGGTGGCCTCGGCGTCCTTCACGTCCTGGCCGGTGAGTGCGGCGGGGGCCAGGTGGAGCCGCTCCCCGGCCTCGTCGGCCAGGACGCGTTCGCCCTTGGGCAGCTTCTCGGCGGACTTGGGGTCGCCGCCGGGGCCGATCACGGGGTGGACGGTGAGCTGCGCGGTGCGGCCCAGTACCTCGGCGGCCTGCCGCGGGTCCTGCACGCCCGGCAGTTCTACGATGATCCGGTTGTCACCGGAGCGGACGATGGAAGGCTCGGCGACACCGAGCGCGTCGATGCGGCCGCGCAGCACCTCGAGCGTGCGGTCCGTCGCCTCGCCGTCGGCCTCGAGGGTTTCGGTGGAACGGGTCTCCAGCACGATCTGGGTACCGCCGCGCAGGTCGAGTCCCAGACGGACGGGGACCGTCGCGGCGATGTAGACGGACAACGCGATCACGACGAGTGCGAACAACGCCCGGATACGGGCGGAACTTTTCACGGATGACTCCAGCAGGCACGCCGCGGCCGGTCCGGACGCGGCGGAGAGGAAGGGAACAGGACTCTCATGTGCTGGACGGCCCGGGAGGTGCCCGGCCGAGGTCCGCCGGCACGTGGGCGGCGGCGGGCGCCGCGTGCCCGGCCGCCGGAGCGGGACGGGGCGGCCGCGGAGGTATGCGAGGAGTGTGCGCGGGGGTGAAGAGCAGATGACCCGTCGGCGCCGTGCGCTCCCCGGCGTCGCGCTGCGGCCTCAGGGGGACGACACGGGCGGTGCAGCCGTCGTCGGTGTGCGGACGGATGTCGGACGAGTGGGTCCCGGGTGCGGGCGCGGGGACCGGAGCGGACGGCCCCGGCCCGTCGGACGCCGGGGCGCCGGGCGCCGCGGGGGCGCCCTGGGCGGGCCACTGCGCCGCGCGGACGTCCCACGGGTCGCCGATGAGACCGAACCCCAGGGTCAGGAGGACGGCCGCGAGGGCGGTCAGGACCGCGACGGCGCGGAGCTGAGGGCGGGCGGTGCGGGAGGCGCGTCCCGGCAGGGCGGTTTTCAAGGCTCGACGAGCCCCGCGCGGATGGCGTAACGGGTCAGGTCCAGGCGGTCCCGCAGCCCCAGCTTGCTCAGCAGGTTCTCGCGGTGCCGCTGCACCGTCTTGATGCTGATGAAGAGCATCTCGGCGATCTCCTTCGACGAGTGCCCCTCGGCGACCAGCTTGAGCACCTCCTCCTCGCGCGGGGTCAGCAGCTGGGGTGCCTCCTCGCCGTGCTGGACCCGGTCGAGGTAGTTGCGGATCAGGGCGGTGACCGCCCCCGGGTACAGGAACGGCTCGTCCCGCATCGCGGCCCGGCAGGCGGCGACCAGATCACGGTCGGCCACCGACTTCAGCACGTACCCGCCCGCGCCGGCCTTGAGCGCCTGGAACAGGTACTGCTCGTTGTCGTGCATCGTCAGCATCAGGATGCGCAGGCCCGGCTTCAGCACGGACAGCTCACGGGCGGCCTGCAGACCGGTCATCCGGGGCATGGCGATGTCCAGCACCGCCAGGTCGATCTCCTGGGCGCGGGCCATGGCGATCGCCTCCGCACCGTCACCGGCCTCGGCCACGACCTCGAGGTCCGGCTCCCGGTCGAGGATCAGCCGGACGCCGCGGCGCACCAGGGCGTGGTCGTCGGCGAGCAGGATGCGGATCGGGGTCGGTGGGGCCTGGTGGTTCATGACTGCTTCCTGACGGCGGGCACGGCCAGCCGGATCCGGGTACCGGTCCGGGCGACGGGAGTGACGTCCAGTGTGGCCCCGATGAGCAGGGCCCGTTCACGCATGCCGCGCAAACCGGCCCCCTCGTGGGCGGCGCCGATGCCACGGCCGTCGTCGGTCACCTCCAGGACGACACGGTCGTCCTCCCGGTACAGGCTCACCGTCGCGGAACGCGCCTCGGCATGCCGGGCGACGTTGGTCAGACTCTCCTGTGCCACACGGTAGATCACCAACTCCGTGCCATTGTCCAGGGTGGGCAGATCGGCGCCGAAACGACGGTGCACCCGCAGCCCGGTGTGCGTGGCGAACTCGGTGGCGAGCGAGGTGACCGCACTGACCAGACCGAGATCGTCCAGCACACCGGGACGCAGCCGGCGCACCAGCCGGCGGACCTCGTCCAGACTCGCCCGGGTGATCTCCTGCACCTGCTGGATCTCCCCGCGCAGCGGGGCGGGCGCCTCGTCGCCGACCTGCTTCAGGGCCAGCAGGATGGCCGTCATGCTCTGACCGACCTCGTCGTGCAGCTCGACGGCGATCCGGCGCCGCTCCGCCTCCTGGGCGAGCAGGGCGCGGGCACTGCTCGCGGCACGCTCCTTCTCCAGCCGCTCCAGCATCGCGTTGAACGTGCTGACCAGCTCGGCGACCTCCCCGCCGCCGCGCACCGGAAGCCGTTGGCCGGGCCGCAGCAGGTCGACGGTGGCCATCAGCCGGGTCACCCGGTCCAGCGGGGCGAGCCCGATCCGCAGCAGGGCCGCGTTGGCGACGAGCATCACCCCCATACCGCCCACGAGGATCACCGCCTCGGTCAGCAGCACCGGCACGGACACGGTCACCGGAGCCCACAGCAGCAACGCGGTGGCCGCGCCCAGCACCAACGCGTTGAGCCCGAAGATCCGCCAGTACAGGGACACGGAGGTCACGCCTTTCCTCTTTCGTCTGCCTCTACTGTCGGACACCGCGGCACCCGATGCGGCAGCGGCCCCTGATCCCGGCGCACAGCGAAACCGACACAGTGCACGAACCGGCGGCGTCCCGTCGATGGGCTCCACGACCCATTTCCGTCCCTCCGGCGGGCCCATACCGCACCGGGTGGGTCCTCGGACCCGGTGGAGATGGGTATCGCGCCCAATGGGTTCCCGGCGGGGGAACGGCGATGGTGATGGATCGACCATCTGTCACCGGAGGAGATCCCGTGTCGCTCGACCTGCCCCTCACCGAATCGCGCACCGACCACCCCGCCGTGGACCAGATCCGGCAGCGCCTCGAACACGCACGCACCACCCGGGTGGCACAGCTCAAGGCCCTCGACGACACCGGACAGAGTCCCGACGACCACCTGCTGGCCAACCAGCGCGACTCCATCAAGCGCGTCCTCACGGAGATCGAGGAGGCCTTCGCCCGCGTCGAGGACGGCACCTACGGCACCTGCATGGGCTGTGCCAAGCCCGTACCGGCGGAGCGGCTGGAGATCCTCCCGCACACCCGGTACTGCGTCTCGTGCCAGAGCCGCGCGGCCTGACCGCACCCGTCCCCGGCACCGCCCCCGTTCGTGTCCTCTCCCGCTCTGCCCAAGGGGGTGCAGTGGTGACCCACCAGACGATCGACGAGCACGGCGAGGTCCTCACGACCGAGGACCTCGCCCTGTTGCGTGCGAACCTGCGTGAACAGCAGCTGTTCCGCCGGGACCAGCTGCGCCAGTTCACCGTCGACGCGGGGCCGTACCCGGGAGACCCGGACGGGTCGCCGCTCGCCGGGCAGCTCGAGGTCCAGGTCCGGCTCGCCGCGTCCGCCCGGATGGTGCTCGCCGACGTGGAGGCGGCACTCGCCCGCATGGACACGGGGGACTACGGCGTCTGCCACCTGTGCCGCGGCCGCGTCGAGCGCGGCCGGCTGCTGATCGTCCCGCAGGCCCGCTACTGCGCCCGCTGCCAGCAGGTGCGGGAGGCCGCGCGATGACCACGGCACCCCACCGGCCGCCGGACCGGACACGGCACGTGCGGACACGGCACGTGCCGTGTC
>NZ_LIRG01000009.1 GCF_001419695.1 Streptomyces prasinopilosus | reverse complement strand
TGCACCACGACGCCGGGCGGCGCCCGCATCGACTGGGTGCTGGCCACGCCCGGCGTCGTGGTGCACCGCGCCTCGGTCAACACCTACGCCCCGGGGGGCCGTTTCCCGAGCGACCACCTGCCGGTGCAGGCGTCGCTCACCCCCGGACGGGCGGAGCCGTCCCGTCCCGGAACGGACGAGGGCCCCCGCCACCGCGCCGGGCGCGGTGGTGGGGGCCCCGGGCCGGTACGGCCCTGAGGGGATCAGCCCTTGCGGGCCTTGATCTCCTCGGTGAGCTGCGGGACGACGTCGAACAGGTCGCCGACGACGCCGTAGTCGACCAGGTCGAAGATCGGGGCCTCGGCGTCCTTGTTGACCGCCACGATCGTCTTCGAGGTCTGCATGCCCGCGCGGTGCTGGATCGCACCGGAGATGCCGGAGGCGATGTACAGCTGCGGCGAGACCGACTTGCCGGTCTGGCCGACCTGGTTGGTGTGCGGGTACCAGCCGGCGTCGACCGCGGCGCGCGAGGCGCCGACGGCGGCACCGAGGGAGTCGGCGAGCGCCTCGATGACCGCGAAGTTCTCCGCGCCGTTGACGCCGCGGCCACCGGAGACCACGATCGCGGCCTCGGTCAGCTCGGGGCGGCCGGTCGACTCGCGCGGGGTGCGGCCGGTGACCTTGGTGCCCGTCGCCTGCTCGGAGAACGACACGGACAGGGCCTCGACCGCGCCGGCGGCCGGGGCCGCCTCCACGGCGACCGAGTTCGGCTTGACCGTGATGACCGGGGTGCCCTTGGAGACGCGGGACTTGGTGGTGTAGGCGGCGGCGAACACCGACTGGGTGGCCACCGGGCCCTCGTCGCCGGCCTCGAGGTCGACGGCGTCGGTGATGACGCCCGATCCGAGACGCAGCGCCAGGCGGGCGGCGACCTCCTTGCCCTCGGCGGAGGAGGGGACGAGGACGGCGGCCGGGGAGACGGCCTCGTGGGCGGCCTGGAGGGCGTCCACCTTCGGCACGACCAGGTAGTCGGCGTACTCGGCGGCCTCGTGGGTCAGGACCTTCACCGCGCCGTGCTCGGCCAGGGCGGCGGCGGTGTCGGCGGCGCCGGCGCCCAGCGCGACGGCGACCGGCTCGCCGATGCGGCGGGCCAGCGTCAGCAGCTCCAGGGTCGGCTTGCGGACGGCGCCGTCCACGTGGTCGACGTAGACGAGAACTTCAGCCATGGGACTTCTTCTCTCCTGCTTGCGAAGTGTGAGGGGCGGGGAGCGAGGTGAGCCTCGGGCTCGGGTGAGCCTCCGGCCCGCGAGGCCGTGTCAGACGAACTTTCGCTCCGCGAGGAAGGCGGCGAGCTGCTTGCCGCCCTCGCCCTCGTCCTTGACGATCGTGCCCGCGGTGCGGGCCGGGCGCTCGGTCGCGGAGTCGACCGTGGTGTAGGCGCCCTCCAGGCCGACCTCCTCCGCCTCGAGGTCGAGGTCGGACAGGTCCCAGGACTGAACCGGCTTCTTCTTCGCCGCCATGATGCCCTTGAAGGACGGGTAGCGCGCCTCGCCCGACTGGTCGGTGACCGACACGACCGCCGGCAGGGACGCCTCGAGCTGCTCGGACGCGGCGTCGCCGTCGCGGCGGCCCTTGACGGTGCCGTCCTCGACCGAGACCTCCGACAGGAGCGTCACCTGCGGCACGCCCAGGCGCTCCGCGAGCAGCGCCGGTACGACACCCATGACGCCGTCGGTGGAGGCCATGCCGGAGATGACCAGGTCGTAGCCGGCCTTCTCGACGGCCTTGGCCAGGACCAGGGAGGTGCCGATGGCGTCGGTGCCGTGCAGGTCGTCGTCCTCGACGTGGATGGCCTTGTCGGCACCCATGGACAGCGCCTTGCGCAGCGCGTCCTTGGCGTCCTCGGGGCCCACCGTCAGGACGGTGATCTCCACGTCGTCGTCGGAGTTCTCCGAGATCTGCAGCGCCTGCTCGACCGCGTACTCGTCCAGTTCGGAGAGCAGACCGTCCACGTCGTCGCGGTCGACGGTCAGGTCATCGGCGAAGTGCCGGTCGCCAGTGGCGTCGGGCACGTACTTCACTGTGACAACGATCCTCAAGCTCACGCCGGCTCTCCTACTGCAATCGTCATTTCTGGCTGCCTGCCTTCAGGCAGCATAGGCGCCTCAAACGGCCGTTCCCGATCGGGGCGATCCACGGTTCCGAGCAAAATATTACTCGCCAGTACACCCAGTTCGTTCCCGCTGAGCAAGCGCTTTGAACTGTGACCTTTGCAACGCAGCGTAACCGGAACTCGACCGGCACGCAGCAGCGGTCGCCCCGGGCCGCCGGCGCCGGGCGCGGGGGCGTTCCCGGCGGCGCGGGAGGAGGGGACGGCCCGCCCCGTCAGACCGCCTCGCCGAGCGCGGCGATCACATCGGGCTTGCGCGGTGGGCCGACGGCGCGCCGGACGATCCCGCCGCCGGCGTCCAGGACCAGCACGGTGGGGGTCCTGAGGATGCCCAGCCGGCGCACGAGGTCCAGGTGCGCCTCGGCGTCGATCTCCACGTGGGCCACCCCGGGAACCAGGCCGGCCACCTCGCCGAGCACCCTCCGGGTCGCCCGGCAGGGCGCGCAGAAGGCGCTGGAGAACTGGACGAGGGTGGCCCGTTCACCGAGGGCCGCGCCCAGGTCCTGCGCCCCCAGCCGCTCGCCGTCGTCCCGTCCTCGCACCCGTGCCCTCCCGCTCCGCCGCCGCCGCGGCACTCCGAAGGCGCCCGCCGTCGCGAGCGCCCGTACGCGCCGTGGGTCCGGCCGTCATTCCTCGGAGCGCCCACGGGGCCGCGAAGATTCCCGCCACCCGCGGGATGTTCCCGAGCGGTACGCCGGTCCACGGCCGTCGACGCGCTCGGGGCCCCGCTCCGGGGTTCCCGGACCGCCGCGGCGCGCGGGGTAATGGCGACGCAAAAGCCCGAGGTGGATCAAGGGGGTGGACGTGACAAGAATCTCGCCGCAGGCAGGCGCAAGGGCTGGTTCGACGGTCGTTCTTGGGGCACCATCAGCGACAAGCCGTAAACCTACGGCTGCGTAACTTCGACTGGGAGTCCCCTTCCCAGACAGAGCAGGAAAGGGTTCCACCACACCCATGGCAGAACTCGTCTACCGTCCCGTGATCGGTTTCGCCCAGACTCTGTTCAAGGCGTGGGACCTCAAGATCGACTGCCGGGGTTCGGAGAACATCCCGCGTACGGGCGGCGCCGTGCTGGTGAGCAACCACATCAGCTACCTGGACTTCGTCTTCAACGGGCTCGCGGCGCTGCCGCAGAAGCGGCTCGTGCGCTTCATGGCGAAGGACTCCGTGTTCCGGCACAGGATCTCGGGTCCGCTGATGCGCGGGATGAAGCACATCCCCGTGGACCGCGACCAGGGCGACGCGGCGTACGCGCACGCGCTCGCCTCGCTGCGGTCGGGCGAGATCGTGGGCGTCTTCCCGGAGGCGACGATCTCCCAGTCCTTCACCCTGAAGAGCTTCAAGTCGGGTGCGGCGCGCATGGCGCAGGAGGCGGGCGTGCCGCTGATCCCGATGGCGGTGTGGGGCACCCAGCGGCTGTGGACCAAGGGGCACCCCCGCAACTTCAAGCGCAGCCACACCCCGATCACCATGCGCGTCGGCGAGGCGGTCGAGGCGTCCAAGGACAAGTACGCGGGCGCGATCACCCGGCAGCTGCGGGAACGGGTGCAGGAACTGCTGGAGGCCGCGCAGCGCGCCTACCCGGTACGCCCCAAGGGCCCGGACGACACCTGGTGGATGCCGGCCCACCTCGGCGGCACGGCACCGACCCCGGAGCAGGTCCGCGCGGCCGAGGCGCGCTGAACCGACGCCGGCGTGCGTGTCGCGGTCGGCGGCGCGGTGGGGAGGGTCCGCCACGGGTGCGGGCGGTCCCGCGCGGCCCCGGGCGCGTCCGGCACGACGGGACGCGGCGCGGCGTGCCGGAGCGGGTGGTCCCTCTCGCCGGCGGCCGGAGCGGGCGGAAGGATCGGGATCTCCAGGACGGGCCGCATCCCGTCGGAACACGGGTGTGCCCTCGACCGGTGATCAGTGCGTCACCGGTCGAGGGCACACCCGTGTGAGACGTCCGGTCGCGCGCCGGCCGCTAGCGGGCCATCTCCTCCTTGAGGGCCGCCAGGAACGTGTCCACGTCGTCCTCGGTGGTGTCGAAGGCGCACATCCAGCGGACGTCGCCCGCGGCCTCGTCCCAGAAGTAGAAGCGGAAACGCTTCTGCAGGCGCTCGGTCACGGCGTGCGGCAGGCGGGCGAAGACGGCGTTGGCCTGGACCGGGTGGAGGATCTCCACACCGTGCACGGCGCGCACCCCCTCGGCGAGGCGCTGGGCCATCTCGTTGGCGTGCCGGGCGTTGCGCAGCCACAGGTCCCGCGCGAGCAGGGCCTCCAGCTGCACCGAGACGAAGCGCATCTTGGACGCGAGCTGCATGGACAGCTTGCGCAGGTGCTTCATGTGGCTGACGGCGTCCTGGTTCAGCACCACGACCGCCTCGCCGAACAGGGCACCGTTCTTGGTGCCGCCCAGGGAGAGCAGGTCGACGCCGGCCGCGTTGGTGAAGGCGCGCATCGGCACGTCCAGGGCGGCGGCGGCGTTGGCCAGCCGGGAGCCGTCCACGTGCACCTTCATCCCCCGGGCGTGCGCGTGCTCGCAGAGGGCGCGCATCTCGTCCGGTGTGTACACCGTGCCCAGCTCGGTGGCCTGGGCGATGGACACCACCTGCGGCATCGCACGGTGCTCGTCCTCCCAGCCGTACGCCTGCCGGTCGATCAGCTCGGGGGTGAGCTTGCCGTCGGGGGTGGGCACGGTGAGGAGCTTGATCCCGCCGACGCGCTCCGGCGCCCCTCCCTCGTCGACGTTGATGTGCGCGCTCTCGGCGCAGATCACGGCACCCCAGCGGTCGGTGACCGCCTGGAGCGCGACGACGTTGGCGCCGGTGCCGTTGAAGACCGGGAAGGCCTCGGCGGTGGGGCCGAAGTGGCTGCGGATCACCTGCTGGAGGTTCTCCGTGTACGCGTCCTCGCCGTACGCGACCTGGTGCCCGCCGTTGGCCAGGGCCAGGGCGGCGAGCACCTCCGGGTGGGCCCCGGCGTAGTTGTCGCTGGCGAAACCGCGGACGTCCGGGTCGTGATGGCGGCGTGCGTCGGTCCGGGGTGGGTTCACGGCTTCTCGGTCAGCCACAGACGATTTCCGTTCAACTCCGCGGCGGGCTTGTCCCAGACGCCGGCGATCGCCTCGGCGAGGTCCCTGACGTCCGTGAAGCCCGCGAACTTCGCGTTGGGGCGCTCGGCGCGCATCGCGTCGTGCACCAACGCCTTGACCACCAGGATCACAGCCGCCGAGGTCGGCCCCCGCTCGCCCCCCGCCTTGCGGAAGTAGTCGCCCATGGCCAGCGTCCACGCCTCGGCGGCGGCCTTGGCGGCGGCATAGGCGGCGTTGCCCGCGGTGGGCCTGGTGGCGCCGGCCGCGCTGGTCAGGACGTACCGGCCGCGGTCGCTGCGCTGCAGCGCCTCGTGGAAGGCGAGGGAGGTGTGCTGCACGGTCCGGACCAGCAGCAGTTCCAGCAGGTCCCAGTCGTCCACGCTGGTCTTGGTGAAGGTCTCGCTGCCGCGCCAGCCGCCGACGAGATGGACCAGGCCGTCGACGCGGCCGAACTCCTTCTCGGTGCGCGCGGCCCACTCGCGGGTGGAGCCCAGGTCGAGCAGGTCGACCGTGTCCCCGGTGACGGTGGCGCCGCCGTGCGCGTAGCGCGCCGCGTCCACGGCCTCCGCCAGCCGCTCCGGATCGTTGTCGGAGCCGACGACGGTCGCCCCCGCCTCGGCCAGCCTGAGCAGTGTCGCCCGCCCCGCGGGTCCCCCCGCGCCGGCCACCGCGATCACCGCGCCGTCGAGCGCCCCGTTCCCCATGGTCCTCGCCTCCTGAGCAGTGATGCGGGCCGGATCGCTCACGCGGCGATCCGCTCGGCGCCGGCCGCCGTGATGCCCCGGGTCGAGGCGATCACGTTCTTCAGCTTCTTGGACAGTGCCTCATAGAACATGCTCAGCGGAAACTCGTCCGGAAGCACGTCATCGACGAGTTTCCGCGGCGGCTGCGTCAGGTCCAGGGCGTCGGGGCCCTTGGCCCACTTGGATCCCGGGTGCGGGGAGAGGTAGGTGGAGACGAGCTCGTACCCGGCGAACCAGTGGACGAGCTTGGGGCGGTCGATGCCGTCGCGGTACAGCGTCTCGATCTCGGCGCACAGCTGGTTGGTGACCTGCGGGGCGCGGTCCCAGTCGATGGTGAGCTTGTTGTCGGTCCAGCGGACGACGTCGTGCTTGTGCAGGTAGGCGAAGAGCAGCTGGCCGCCGAGGCCGTCGTAGTTGCGGACCCGCTCACCGGTGACCGGGAAGCGGAACATGCGGTCGAACAGCACCGCGACCTGTACGTCACGCGCCTGCGGGACGCCCTCGCCGGCGAGCTTCACGGCCTCCTTGAAGGCGGTGAGGTCGCAGCGCAGCTCCTCCAGGCCGTACATCCAGAACGGCTGGCGCTGCTTGATCATGAACGGGTCGAAGGGCAGGTCGCCGTGGCTGTGGGTGCGGTCGTGCACCATGTCCCACAGGACGAACGCCTCCTCGCAGCGCTTCTGGTCGTGCACCAGCGCGGCGACGTCGTCGGGCAGTTCGAGGCCCAGGAGGTCGACGGCGGCGGCGGACACCCGGCGGAAGCGCGCGGCCTCGCGGTCGCAGAAGATGCCGCCCCAGGTGAACCGCTCCGGGGCCTCGCGCACGGCGATGGTCTCGGGGAAGAGCACCGCGGAGTTGGTGTCGTAGCCCGCGGTGAAGTCCTCGAAGGAGATGCCGCAGAACAGCGGGTTGTCGTAGCGGGTGCGCTCGAGCTCGGCCAGCCAGTCGGGCCAGACCATGCGCAGCACGACCGCCTCGAGGTTGCGGTCCGGGTTGCCGTTCTGCGTGTACATCGGGAAGACGACCAGGTGCTGGAGCCCGTCCTCGCGGTGCGCGGCCGGGTGGAAGGCCATCAGCGAGTCCAGGAAGTCGGGCACCTCGAAGCCGCCCTCGGCCCAGCGGGTCAGGTCCTTCGCCAGGGCCTCGTGGTAGGCGCGGTCGTGCGGGAGCAGCGGGGACAACTCGTCGAGCGCGTCGACCACCCGGCGCACCTCGAGTTCGGCCTCGGCGCGGGCCGGGGCCCCCTCGGCGTCGAGGTCGATCGACCCGTCCTTCGCCTGCCAGGGCCTGATCCGCTCCACGGCATCCTTGAGCACGGGCCACGCCGGGTGCTCGACCACCCTGGACGTCGAAGGAACGCGTCCCTCCGTACCCACCTGCGCAAGAATTTCCGTCATGTCCCATCCTCCAGCGAAGAAATTGCGTACGCCGACCGTATACATACGAGGTTTCTCCCAGCAAGGGACACCTCCGTAAATTATCCTGTACTACCCCGGTCGTCACCGCACTTTTTCCTGTCTGTCACGCGAGTGGGTGATACTCCTCGGCTTCGATGTTCAGCATCTGGACGGGGCGGGCACAGGCGATACGGTCCAGGAGGGCCGCAGGGACGCGGCCCCGCGCCGCCGTCGACGGAAGCGAGCCGTATCTTGAACTTCCTCACCATCGGTCACCGCGGAGTCATGGGCGTCGAGCCCGAGAACACCCTCCGGTCCTTCGTCGCCGCCCAGGAGGCCGGGCTCGACGTCATCGAACTCGATCTGCACCTGAGCAAGGACGGCGCGCTCGTCGTCCTGCACGACACCGACCTGGACCGCACGACGGACGGCACGGGCCCGGTCGCCGACCGGACCGTCGCCGAGCTGCGCACCCTGGACGCCGGGCGCGGCGAGCGCGTTCCCGTCTTCGAGGAGGTGCTGGACGCCGTCCACGCCCCGCTGCAGGCCGAGATCAAGGACGTGCAGGCGGCCAGGGCGCTGGCCGGGGTGATGAACCGGCGGAACCTGGCGGACCGGGTCGAGGTGTCCTCGTTCCACGACGAGGCGATCGCCGAGATCGCCCGGCTGGTGCCCGGGGTGCGCACCGCCCTCGTCGCGAGCCGCTACGGCCCGGAGATCGTGGAGCGGGCGACCCGCGCCGGCGCCTCGACCGTCTGCCTGAACATCCGCCGCCTCACCCTGGAGACCGTTGAGCGGGCCCGCAAGGCGGACCTGCGGATCATCGGCTGGGTGGTGAACACGCAGGACCACCTCAGACTGGTCCGGGCCCTCGGGCTCGACGGCGCGACCACCGACTACCCGGAGATCAAGCGCACCGGCCGCTTCACCGCGTGACGGCGGGGCGGGCCCGGTCCGCGGCGGTGCCCGGCGAGGGCCGGCGCCGCGCCTGCGCCCGTCAGGACAGCTCCTTGACCAGCAGCTCGAACCGCAGGTCGGCGCGGAGCGGGATGCCGAACCGCTCGTCGCCGTACGGGAAGGGGGTCGTCCTGCCCGTACGGCGGTAGCCGCGCCGCTCGTACCAGGCGATCAGGTCCTCGCGCACCGTGATCACGGTCATGTGCATCTCGCGGACGCCCCACGTCTCCCGCGCCTGCCGCTCGGCGTGGGCGAGGACCGCCTTTCCGAGCCCGGCGCCCTGGAGCCCGGGGCTGACCGCGAACATGCCGAAGTAGGCGTGGTCACCGCGGTGCTCGAGCTGGCAGCAGGCGACGATCCGGCCCTCGCGCTCCACGGTCAGCAGCCGGCTGTCCGGCGACCCGACGACCTCCCGCACGCCTTCCGGGTCGGTCCGCTGCCCCTGGAGGAGGTCGGCCTCGGTGGTCCACCCGGCCCGGCTGGAGTCACCCCGGTACGCCGACTCGACCAGCGCGACGAGGCCGTCCACGTCGGCTTCGGTGGCGTCACGGAAGGTGAGGACACTCTCGGTGACGGATTCCATGGGGCGTTTCTCCGCTTCGTCGCTCGGGCTGTTCTCTCGGGTCGCTCGCCCGGGTTCTCCACCCGGTCGGCCGCGGGCCGCGGCACGCGCTCCCGGCCACCGGTCCGCGCCCGCCCCGGTCGCACCGGTTGCCGGCGTGGCTCGGCCACGGACGAGGTTATCCCGGCCGCTACGCTCGGCCGCATGGTGCATGTACTGGGCAGCCGGGTCCTCCTCCGCCCCACCGATCCCGAGCGCTCCCGCGTCTTCTACGGCGAGCAGCTGGGCCTCGCGGTGTACCGCGAGTTCGCCACCGGCCCGGAACGCGGCACGGTCTACTTCCTCGGCGGCGGTTTCCTGGAGCTGTCCGGCCGGTCCGACGCCCCGGCGGACGCGGTGGACCCCGCGACGAGGCTGTGGCTCCAGGTCGCGGACGTGACGGCGGCCCACGAGGAGCTGAAGGGCAAGGGGGTCGGGATCGTCCGGCCGCCGGTGAAGGAGCCGTGGGGACTGATCGAGATGTGGATCGCCGACCCGGACGGCACGCCGATCGTCCTCGTGGAGATCCCGGCCGACCATCCGCTGCGGTACCGGCCGGGCATCTGAGAACGGGTACGGCGGTCCCGGCGTCCGGGGTCCGTCACGCCCGCGGGGTGCCCGGGCGTCCTTCCAGCCGGCCCAGCAGCTCGGCGAGCAGCGGGACCAGCTCGCCGCGCGCCGCTCCGCCCAGGCCGGACAGCACGGCGCTCTCGTGGGCGAGCTGCGCGGGCAGGACCCCGTCGACCGTGTCCCGCCCGGCGCCGGTCAGGCGGACCCGGGCCACCCGGCGGTCGCGGGGGTCACCGCGGCGCTCCACCAGGCCGCGCGCGCCGAGCTGCTTGAGGCGTTTGGTGACGGCGGCGCCCGAGGAGAAGGTCTCGCGCGCCAGTTCGCCCGGGGTCAGTTCGCGGCCGGTGCGGCGCAGCGCGCCGAGCAGGTCGAACTCGGGCCGGGTGAGTCCGGCCCGGCCGAGCGGGGCGTCCTCGGCCTGCTGGAGCAGGGCGGCACAGCGGTTGATGCGCCCGATGATCTCCATGGGCCCGGTGTCGAGGCCGGGGTAGACCGCCCGCCACTGCCGGACCACCTCCGCGACGGTGTCCCGACCGGACGCCGGTGCGCCTTCGCCGGTGGGGACCTCCGCGCCGGCCGGGAGGGCCTCGTCCGCCGGGGCCCCGCCGTCGGCCCGCCGGACCTCTTCGGCGGGCCGTCCTTCGCCGGCCGGGAGGCCTTCGGTCGCTCTCATGGCCGTGCGTCCTCCGTGTCGTTGCCCGTGTCGCCGTTCGCGTCCCCGCCGGTGCCGTCGCCCGGGCCGGTGTCCGGACCCGTACCCGGGCCTGTGCCCGTGCCCCGGTCCGTCTCGCCACCGGTGCCGGCCGTCAGGCCCTGGTGCCGCACCATCGCCGCGAGCGTACGGTGTCCCGCCTGCTCGGTGAGCACGACCCGCTCCTGCGGCGGCGTGCGGAGCCACCATTCGCCCGCGGCCGCGTCGGCGGCGGCCCGCAGGTCGACGAGGGCGGCGGCCAGGCCGCGCCGGGCGGTCTCCAGGGCGGTGGGATCGGCCCGCGGGCCGGCCGGCAGCCCGGCCGCGTGTTCGCGCCGGAGGTCCACCGCGGTGAGCGCTGTGGCGACGCGATCACCCGCCCGCCGGTCGGTGACGGCCAGGGCGGCGGCGAAGCCGACCAGCGCGCCCACCAGGGTGTCCACCACGCGGTCGGTGATCAGGGAACCGGTCGGCTGGTAGCCGGGGAACTCGGTGACGAGCAGGGCCAGCGGGGTGACGCAGACGCTGCCGAGCCAGTAGTTGCGTCCGATGAGCGCCTCGGCGCCGAAGTTGAACAGGAGGCAGCACAGGACGAGGGCGAGCGGTCCGAGGCCGGCGATCGGGGCGACGGCGGCGAAGACCAGCACGCCGACCAGGTTGCCGACGACCCGCTGCACGGTCCTGCTCCAGGTGAGGGTGATGTTGGCCTGGTAGAGCGCGGCGGCCGTGGTCAGGGCCCAGTAGGGGCGCCCGACGCCGAGGGCGAGGGAGGCGTATCCGGCGAGGCCGCAGCCGAGGGCGGTCCGTACCGCGATGGGGACGAGCGGTCCCGGCCGGGACCAGGGCGGGCGCCGGGGGACGGCGCGTTCGGCGGCCACCCCGAGGAGTTCGTCGGCCTCCGCGCGGGGACCGTCGGTGCCCGGGACACGGCCCGCGCCACGCAACTCGGCGGCCTGGGCGCGCAGCCGCGCGGGATCGGCGCCGGCCGGCGCGGCGAGCGCGATCTCGGCGCGGACGACCAGCCGTTCGAGGGCCCTGCGGGTGGCGGCGGAGCGGGACCCGGTGAGGAGCAGGCACTGCCAGGCGGCCTGCACGGCGGCGTAGGCGGACGCGCGGGCCCGTGCGTGTCCGTCGCCGGTGCCGCCGGTGTCGACGTACGCGGCGGCGGCGTTCAGGGCGTCCGCGGTGGCGCGGCGCTCGGGGCCGTGCGGCCGGACCGGTGCGGGCGCCATGCCGACCAGCCAGGCCCAGGCACCGGCCGCCAGGGCCAGGGCGACATGGCCGGGGACCTGTCCGAGGGTCTGGGGAACGAACAGCGAGGCGGAACTGACGAAGGTCAGGATCACGTTGCCGGGCGGGCCGATGCGCGTGAGGTCGCACACCACCTTCTGCACGGCGGCCAGCAGGGCGCCGATGCCGACCAGGATCACGGCGTCGCCGGTGAGCGAGGCGGCGACCAGGGCGACGGCGAGGCCCCCCACCATGCCGAGCACCACTCCCGCGAGCGCCTTGGCGCGGGCGGCGTACGGACGGTTGTGGGCGTAGAGGGCGCACAGGGAGCCGGCCATGGTGTAGACCGCGAGGTCGAGCCGGCCGAGGGCCACCAGGATCAGGCTGGGGGGCGCGACCGCGGCCACCACACTGAAGGCGGGTTTGAACCAGATGCCGGAGGGCCGCCCGACGCGCAGTACGCCGGTCAGCGGGAACCTCCGGGGCTCGGACACCGGCTCCTTCTCCGGGGCGGGGTGGGGGGTCGCACTGCTCACGGAGGACGAGGCTACCAGGTCTTTTACTCGTAAAACATGTCCGCGGCCTGCGGTGCTCCCCCGAATGCCCCCCGTGTACCCCTGTGCGCTCGCGTGCACGCCTTCGGGCGCGGGCATGTCCTGACCGACCGTGGAGCGGGGCCACCGGTGCGGCGGGGGCGGCTCGGGGGGAGATGCGCATGCACGGACCGGCGGCGTCCGGCTGGCTGCTGGTCGCGCTCTGCGCGGCGACCGGCGCCTACTGCCTGCTGCGGATGCGCAGCAGGGTCGAGGAGCAGCGCCGTACCGCGGGCGGCGAGGCGCTGATGGGCTTCGGCATGGCGGCGATGGCCGTACCGGCGGCGGCCTTCACCCCGCCCTCGTGGGCGTGGCCCGTCTACGCGGTGGTGTTCGGCGCCGCGGGGCTGCACGCCCTGTGGGCGGCCCGCGCGGGCACCCGCCATCTGCACCATCCGCTGGGCGCCGGGGCCATGGTCTACATGGCGGTGGCGATGGCCGTGTCCCCCGGAGCGGGGCAGGGGCACCCGCACGGAAGCTCGGGCATCCCCCTGCTGACCGGCGTCCTGCTGCTCTACTTCACCGGATACGTACTGGTCACGGGCGTACGGCTGGTGCCGGTGGCCGCCGTGGCGGGGGACCGGGCGCCGGGGGCCGGCGAGGCCTCGGGCTGGGGCGACCGGCCGGAGTTGGCGCGGGCGTGCCGGCTGTCCATGGGGATCGCCATGGTGGCGATGCTGTTGACGATGTGAGGCGGGCGGCGGCCGGCCGGCGCGCGGGCCGTTGCCTACGTCACTTCGCTCCGGTGAGCCGTACCCGGGAGCGGTGTGCGCTCATAGTCTGAACGCATGATGCTCCCCGCGGCACTGTTGCTGCTCGGTGTCCTGATCGCCGTCACCGGCCCCCGGTTGCTGGCACGGGCCGACTGGCCGGACCGTGAGCCGGTGGTGGCGCTGTGGGTGTGGCAGTGCGTGGTCGCCGCGGTGCTGCTGTGCTGCGCCCTGTCGATGACGTTCAGCGCGGTGGCCGCCTCGGACGTGGTCGGCCGTCCCGTGTTCGCGACGGCGCCGCGGGGCGTCGTGGAGGCCTACGCCCTGGGCACGGCGGGGCCCCTGGCGGCGACCACCGCGGTCGTGCTGGCGTGCGGTGGGCTGTGGACCGCGACGATGCTGGTCCGTGAGGTCGTCCGGGCCCGTGCCCGGCGGCGGGCCCGCCGGGCCGAGCTGCTGGCGCGGGTGCCGCTGCTGCCCGGCGAGGAGCCCGGCGCCGGCCGGCTGGTGGTGCTGGAGGGCGAACACCCCGACGCCTGGTGGCTGCCCGGCAGCCCGCCCCGGCTGGTCGTCACCACGGCCGCGCTGCGCCGGCTGAAGGGCCGCCGGCTGGACGCCGTCCTCGCGCACGAGCGGGGGCACGCGCGGGCCCGGCACGACTGGCTGCGGCACTGTTCCTCCGCACTCGCCGACGGCTTTCCGCAGGTGCCGGTGTTCGCCGCGTTCCGCGACGAGATGCACCGGCTGGTCGAGCTCGCCGCCGACGACACGGCCTCCCGCCGCT
>NZ_LIRG01000899.1 GCF_001419695.1 Streptomyces prasinopilosus | reverse complement strand
CGGATCGGCCCGCTCGATCCGGTGCTGTGCGCGTTCACCGAGGTGTGGGCCGAGGAGGCCCTGCGTCGGGCGGGGGAGGTGGACGCCCTGGTCGAGGCCGGGCCGCCGCGTTCGCCCGGTCCGGGCGGGGGCGGAGGTTCCGGGGGGCGCGTCCGGCTGCCGCTGGCCGGGGTGCCGGTCGCCGTGAAGGGCCGGCACGGGATGCGGGCGGCGGCTCCGCTGCTCGCGGCCGGTGGGGTCGCGGTGGGCGCCACCGCGGTGCCCGGGCCCGGCACCGCCTGGCAGACCTGGGGTCTCGGGGCCCGCGGACGCACCGTCAATCCGTGGCGGGCCGACCGCACACCGGGGGGTTCCTCCGCGGGGGCCGCGGTCGCGGTGGCGGCCGGTCTGGTGCCCCTGGCGACGGGCGGCGACGGGGCCGGATCGGTGCGCATCCCGGCGGCGTGGTGCGGGGTCCTCGGTCTCAAGGCCACCAACGGCCGGCTCCCGTCGCGCGACGGCACGAGGCTCGCGGCGCCCGGGGTCCTCGCTCGCACGGCGGCCGACGCGGCGGCCTGGTGGCGGGCGGTGTCACCGCCCGCCACCGGCACCGGCACGCCGTACGACCCCACCGCCGGGCTGCCGTACGACCCCGCCACCGGCATGCCGTGCGGCCCCGCCGTCGGCACGCCGCCGTCCTTCCCGCGCACCGCTGTCTGGTCCCCCGACCTCGGCTTCGCCCGTCCCGAGCCGGAGCCCGTCGCGCTGGCCCGGGCCGCCGTCGACCGGCTCGTCGATGCCGGGGTCGTACGGCTCGTACGGCCGCAGGCGCCGCCGCTGCTCCTGGATCCGGCCGCGGCCTGGCTCGCTCTGCGCGCCCCCGGAACGGACCCCGCCGGGCTCGCCGACGCCCACCGCGTCCGGGCGGAGAACGACCGGCGCCTGGCCCGTCTCTTCGCCGGCGCCGAACTGCTGCTGACGCCTGCCGCGCCCACCGCGCCGCACGGCCACGAGGGACCGGGCGACGTCTACTCCACCGCGCTCACCTGGGCGTTCAACGTGAGCGGGCACCCCGCGCTGAGCCTGCCCGCCGGGTTCGGCACCGACGGCTGCCCGGCCGGGCTCCAGCTGGTGGCACCGCACGGGCGCGAAGCGCTGCTGCTCACCGTGGCGGGGGCGGCGGAGAGGCCGAGCGGCCGGAAGGGCCGAGGAGCTGGAGGCCGGAAGGGCTGAGGGCCGTTCTCGCGGCCGGGTCGTCTCCCGCATCCCCCTGGACATTTACTTGCGCGCGCATATGATGCACATGCCTGTAATTGATGTGCGCCGATCGTCCGGAGGATGACCATGACACGCCGTTTCCTCTTCGTCCTGGGGAGTGCCCGACGCGACGGGAACTCCGCGTTACTCGCCCGCCGGGCCGCCGAACAGCTGCCCCCGGGCACGGAACAGCACTGGATCGACCTCACCGAGCACCCGCTGCCCGACTTCGAGGACCTCCGTCACGACAGCGACCACGTCCGTCCCACGGAGGGGGAGGTCGCCCTGCTGCTCGACGCCACCGTCGCGGCGACGGACCTGGTGATCGTCTCGCCGCTCTACTGGTACTCGGTGTCCGCGCAGACCAAGCGCTACCTGGACCACTGGGCGGGCTGGCTGCGCACCCCCGGCCTGGATTTCGGGGCGACGATGGCGGGGCGCACGCTCTGGGGCGTCACGGCGTTCGCGGACGACGAGCCGGCGGTCGCCGACCCGCTGATCGGCACCCTCCAGCGCTCCGCCGCCTACCTGGGCATGCGCTTCGGCGGAGTGCTCCTGGGCAACGGCAGCAAGCCGGGTGACGTGCTGAAGGACACCGGGGCCCTCGCCCGCGCGAAGACGTTCTTCGCGCCGGACTCCCCCGTCCCGCTCGCCCGCTTCCCCCACGAGACCGGGACCGCGCGGTGACGTCCTCCGGC
>NZ_LIRG01000898.1 GCF_001419695.1 Streptomyces prasinopilosus | reverse complement strand
GACGGCACCTGTACGCCGACCTCGCGCCGCTGGCCGCCGGCCGCGGGCATGCCGAGCCGTCCGGTGAGGAAGTCCTCCAGTTCCTGCGCGTCGCCGACGCCGTGCGCGGCGAGGGCCGGCGCCAGCGGCGCGAGGTCGGCGTACAGGTGCCGTCCGGCCTGCGGGGGGCGGGCCAGGGCGCCCGCCGCGACGACCGCTTCGCGCGCGGCCGCGGCCACGCGCGCGTGCAGGCGTACGGCGGCCGCCACCCGCGCGGTGACCGGTTCCGGCTCGGACAGGGCGTAGGCGGCGGCCGTGGCGACCGGGGCGGCGACGCGCGCGTCGAGCGCGGTCAGGACGTCGAGCACGCGCGCGTGGAGCGGGCCGCCCGCCGCGCCCGCCGGGAAGCGGGCGACCGCGGCGGGCCAGCCGGACGGGAGCAGGGCGCCCGCCAGGTCGGTGACCACGGTGACCCGGTCGGGCAGCATCTCGGCGGGGCTGAGCAGCACCGTGTCGCGCGGCTCGTGCAGGGTGTCGCGCCAGGTCTCGTCGCTGACCAGGTGCAGCCCCTCGCCGGCGGCGGCCTCGAGGGTCTCGTGCAGCAGTTCGGGCGGGGCGACGGTGCCGGTGGGGTCGTCGGCGACGGAGAGCACCAGCAGGCGCGGGTCGCCGCCCTCGGCACGCAGCCGCCGTACGGTCTCCAGCAGGGCGTACGGATCGGGGACGCCGCCGCTCTCGGCCGGCACCGGCACCGGGAACACCGGGCGGCCGAGCAGCCGGGCGGAGGGCGCCCACCAGGCGGCACAGGGCCGGGGCACCAGGACGTCCCCGCCGATGGCCGCGGTGAGCGCCACGAGCAGCGCGGGCGCGCCGGGGCCGACGGCCACCCGGTCCGGGGCCGCGGGCAGGCCCCGCCGGTCGCCGTGGCCGCACGCGGCGTCCAGCAGGGCGGGGCCGCCGCCGACCGGCTCCGCCTCCGCGCGGGACGCGGCGGCGGCGAGGACGGCGGCCAGTTCGGGCAGCACGGGCAGCCCGTCCTCGGGCAGCACCGGGCCGAAGCGGACCGGGCCGTGCCCGACGGGGTCCCGGCCCGGTCCGCTTCGGCC
>NZ_LIRG01000897.1 GCF_001419695.1 Streptomyces prasinopilosus | reverse complement strand
GCGTCGCCGACGCCGTGCGCGACGCCGGCATCCCCGCCTTCGGTCCCTCGAGGGAGGCCGCGCGGCTCGAGGGCTCCAAGGCCTTCGCGAAGGACGTCATGGCGGGCGCCGGCGTGCCCACGGCACGGTCGTACGTCTGCACGACCCCCGCCGAGGCCGCCGAGGCCCTCGACGCCTTCGGCGCGCCCTACGTCGTCAAGGACGACGGGCTCGCCGCCGGCAAGGGCGTGGTCGTCACCGACGACATCGAGGTGGCCAAGGCGCACGCCGGCGCCTGCGGGCAGGTCGTCATCGAGGAGTACCTGGACGGCCCCGAGGTCTCCCTGTTCGCCGTGACCGACGGCGTGACCGTGCTGCCCCTGAGGCCCGCCCAGGACTTCAAGCGCGCGTTGGACGGCGACGAGGGCCCCAACACCGGCGGCATGGGCGCGTACTCACCGCTGCCGTGGGCCGATCCGAAGCTGGTCGACGAGGTCGTGCAGTCGGTGCTGCAGCCGACCGTCGACGAGCTGAGGCGGCGCGGGACCCCGTTCTCCGGCCTGCTCTACGCGGGTCTCGCGATCACCTCGCGCGGTGTCCGCGTGATCGAGTTCAACGCCCGTTTCGGCGACCCCGAGACGCAGGTCGTGCTGGCCCGCCTGAAGACCCCGCTGGCCGGGGTGCTGATGGCCGCCGCCACCGGCGGCCTCGCCGATCTGGAGCCGCTGCGCTGGAGCGACGACGCCGCCGTCACGGTCGTCATCGCCTCGCACAACTACCCCGGCACCCCGCGCACCGGCGACCCCGTCACCGGTCTGGACGAGGTCGCCGCGCAGGACGCCCCGCACGCGTACGTGCTGCACGCGGGGACGCGGCGCGAGGGCGACGCGGTCGTCAGCGCGGGCGGCAGGGTGCTGTCCGTCACGGCGACCGGCGCGGACCTCGCCGAGGCCCGCGACCGCGCCTACCGCGCGGTGGCCCGCATCCGCCTCGACGGTTCCCAGTACCGCACGGACATCGCCGCGGAGGCGGCCGGAGCGGAGAAGACCGCGTAGGCACTCCCGCACGTCCCGGCGCGGGCCGGGCCGGCGGTGCAGGCGCCGCCGGGCCGTGTCACGGCCGGCACGGAGCCCCAGGGGCCCCGGATCCCTCTCAGGATCCGGGGCCCGACCCTTGCCGCCTGTCCTCCACCTTTGCCCTGAGCCATTCCATCGAGTGACCGATGGCGCTATCCGGCTGACGAGGGCCGGACCCCCAACTAGGGTGCCGCGCAAGCGTTCCGGCACTTGGCCCACCGGCATTGCGATGTCAGTGGCGGGTGCCACAGTGGGGGGAGTGGGCAACGCCGGGACGGCGTCGGAACCGTCGGGAGGGGGCGAGGCGGGGTCATGAGCGGAGGCGGCATGAGCGGTGAGGCGGGTGTGCGGGCCGCGCGTTCCCGGGCGCTCGCGGTGCTGCGCCTGCGCGGCAGGGCACTGGCCGTCGCCCTGCTGCCCGCGGCCGTCGCCGTGGTCCTGCTCGCCGGCGTCCCCACCGGTCACCTCACCGGCCCCGGCTGGGACCTCGCCCGCTGGACGCTCACGCCGCTCGCGGCGCTGGTCCTGCTCACCGCCGCCGGGGTCGCCCTGGTCGTGGTCCGTGCCCGGCCCGCGACCAGTCCGACGGTCACGATCGCCGAGGAGGCCGCCCCGGACCTGTACCGGATGGTGCGCGACCTCGCCGACCGGCTCGCGGTCCCCGTCCCCTCGGCGATAGCGCTCACCCCCGACTGCGACAGCTGGCTGGAGGACCGCACCCACCCGGCGCACGGCCGCCCCCCGCCCGCCGGGGAGCACGACGACACGGCGGTCGCGGGCCGGCACCCGCACCGCCGGGCCGTCGCCGCGCCCGTGCTGGTGATCGGCTCCCCGTTCCTGTGGTGGATGCGCGTCGGCGAACTGCGCGCGGTCCTCGCACCGGTCGTCGCCGGTACGGGGCCTTCGGCGCACCCGGACATAGCCGCCGCCCGGCGCTTCGTCCGCGGTCTCGACGCGGCGGTGGCCGTGGCCTCGGAGGACCGCCGCGGGCCGGTGTTCCGCACGGTGTTCGCGGGCGTCGGCTGGGTCGCGCGGGCGCTGCTGCGGGGCTGCCGGGTCCACGCGGCGGAGATGGAGCGCGGGGTCGCCGCGGCGGCGGCCGAGCGCGCCCAGGCGGTGGACTACGGACTGCGGATCGTCGCCCAGGAGCAGGTGGGACTGGCGTACGCGGGCTGGGACCGGCTGCTCACCCGGGTCGCGCTGCCCGCCTGGCGGATGGGCCGCTGGCCCTCGCGGCTCAACGCGGGGGTGGTGGCCGCGCTCACCGAACTGTCCCGCCGGGACCGGCTGGCCGAGGGATTCGCCTCCCGCCTCGGCGAGCGCCCCGCCTGCGACCTGCTCGAGGAGCCCGGCACGGTGGACGAGGCCACCTCCCTCCTCGCCGCCCGCCTCTTCCACGGCGGCCCCGCCGGCCGGGGACCGGACTGGTCGCCGGTCCACTGGGACGACTACCCGGAGGAGGTCGTCGACCGCAAGTGGCGCACGGACGCCGCCCGCCTCCACCGCGTCCTGGACACCCTCGGCGTGCGCCACTTGCGGTCGA
>NZ_LIRG01000896.1 GCF_001419695.1 Streptomyces prasinopilosus | reverse complement strand
GAGCGCGTGGGCGCCCGCCGGCACGCCGGCCCTGTGGCAGCGTCTCTGACGTCCCGCTCCGCGGAGCCCGTCCGGCGTCGGCGTGCCGGCGGGCGCCCACGCGCTCTGGGCCTGGTGCGTCTGCAGGCACCGGTAGCGGACCCCGTCGCGGGTCACCGTGGCCCCGGCCGGGTAGACGCGGCCGGGGACCCATGCGCCCTCGGCACCGTCCTGCGGGTCCGGTGCCGGGGTCTGCGCGAGCTCGGTGGTCAGGGTCAGGCCGAAGTCGGCGAGGATCGGGTTGACCGGCTGGTAGAAGGTGGTCCCGCCGCGCGTGCAGTCACCGGAACCGCCGGAGGTGACGCCCTGCGCCTGGGTGCCCGCGACGAAGGGGCCGCCGGAGTCGCCGGGCTCGGCGCAGACCGTCGTCCGGGTCACCCCGTCGACCGTGCCCTCGGCGTAGCTGACGCTGGTGTCGTGCTGCTGGATGGTCCCGCAGTGCCATCCGGTGGTCGAACCGGACCGGCACACCGACGCCCCGACGAGGGCCTCCACGGAGCCGGTGACCTGCACCTCCTGGCCGTCCTGCGCCCTGACACCCGGGGTGGCCGTCCACGGGTCGTCGGTGCCCACCCACGCCATGTCCCTGCCGGGGAAGACGGAGTCCTGGAAGACACCCTGCGGGGTCCGGTCGAAACCGGTGGTCGTGTCGCCCCGGTCGCCGCAGTGGCCGGCGGTGACGAAGCCCTGCCGCGCGTCCCGGGTCACGGAGAACCCTACCGAGCAGCGGGCGGTGTCCTCGATGTAGTAGGCGTCGCCCCCGGTGATGTCCTGCAGCAGCCGCGGCCGGTCCGCGGACACGAGGAGGGTCAGGTCCTGGTCGTCGAGCCCGGCGGCCCCGACGAAGGCGGCACCCGCCGACACCGTCCGCGCCTGCACCACGAGCCGGTTCGCCGGCACGTCCACGTACCACAGCGGGGTGTCGGCGGTGTCGCGGGCGGCGGCCGCCGCGTCCAGCTTCTCCTTGGCGGCCCGGAGGACCGCCAGCGAGCGGGGGACGACGACGGCTTCGGCGCCCTGGGCCTCGATGGCCGCCGTGTCCCGGGGGTCGGTGGTCGCGACGTGGAGTTCCTCGGAGGCCGCCCCGCGCACCCAGGCGCCGGCGAACCGCTCGCCCAGGGCGTTGCGCAGGATGCCCGCGCGGGCACCCGCCTCCGCCTCGTTGGCGGGCCGCGCGGACGCCTGCGACGAGGTCAGGCCCAGGTCGCGCCGGAGCGCCTCGAGCATCGCGGGCGACGGGTGGTCGGCGCCGGGGGTCCGGGCCGCTCCGGGGGCGGCCGCCCCCGCC
>NZ_LIRG01000895.1 GCF_001419695.1 Streptomyces prasinopilosus | reverse complement strand
ACAAGACCAAGGTGGGCGGCGGACTGAACCTGACGTTCAACGCCACCGACAAGGGCGTCCCCGCCCAGGGGGCAACCGCGGGCCAGGGCGGCACGGCCGGCAAGGGCACCCCGGGCGCCGACTTCATGTCCAACGAGGACATCCGCGCCTTCTCCGAGCACCTGCGCAAGGAGGCCCGCAACCGGGCCGTGGAGCGCTCCATGGACGCCGCCCAGCTCGAGGCCCGCCTGCGCAACATCCCCGACGCGTCCGGCCGCATGGCGGGCTCCCGGGCCCGCGCCCGCCGCGTCACCCGCTACCTCAAGCTCATCGCCGCCGGGGAGAAGGCCATCGCGAAGTGGTCCACCGCCCTGTACTCCGCCTTTGAGCGGGAGTTCGAGGCCGAACTCATCAAGATCGGCAAGGGGCGCAAGGCCGACACCGCCGCCCGCACCTTCAACTGGCGCTGACACCCCGCCCGACCTGCACTGACACCCCGCTGACACCCCCGCTGACACCCCCACCGAACAGGAGCTGACACCGTGGCCGACAGCCCGAAGGGCGACCTCTACAAGGCCGTCAAGCACCCCCGCATGAGGCCCTGGCTGGCCGTCGCCGCCGAGCTGCCCGCCACCCTCACCGCCCACCACCTGTGGGGCACCAGCCCCCTCGCCGGCGTCGGCCTCACCCTCGCCGCCGGCGCCCTCACCGCCGCCACCTGGTGGGGCGGCGAAGGCACCAAACCCGCCCGCCGCCTCCACGCCACCCTCTCCACCGCCGCCGGCACCTCCTACCTCGTCATCGGCACCGTCACCGACCCCCTCGACCCCGCCCTCCTGTCCACCCTCGTCATCGGCGGCGCCGTCGCCGCCGGCTCCTGGAACGTCCGCCAGGCCCTGCGCGTCAACCCCGACCCCAAGGACAACCAGCAGGGATCCGTGGAGACCGGCGTCCTCGTCAAGGCCATCGGCAACGCAAAAGCCCAGCTCCGCGGCGCCCCCAAGGTCGAACCGAACAAGGTCACCGCCCCCCTCCAGCTCGCCCCCGGCCAGATGAGCGCCGACGAACTCGGCAACCGGGCCAAGCACATCGCCTCCGAACTGGGCATCTCACCCACCTCCATCCGCATCCAGGCCGACCCCGAGCGCGCCGACCGCGCCGACCTCATCGTCGTCCCGCAGGACATGCTCAAGCAGCCCTCCGACTGGCCCGGCCCCTCCCACCTGGGCGAATCCATCACCGAACCCATCGTCATCGGCGTCTACGAGGACGGCGCCGAAGCCGTCCTGTGGTTCCCCGCCGGCCCCGGCCGCAACGCCACCCACTTCCTCACCGCCGGCATGAACGGCTCCGGGAAGTCGGCGGGCCAGTCCGTCGCCATCACCGAGGCCCTCACCCGCCGCGACACCGTCGTCTGGGCCATCGACCCCTCCAAGGGCATGCAGACCTTCGCCCCGTTCCTGCCCTACCTCGACTGGGTGGAGATGACCACCGCGGGCGGCGAAGCCATGATCGACGCGTTGTCGCAGGTCATCACCGCCCGCGCCGACCACATGGGCCGCCACGGGCACAAGAACTGGACGCCCGAGGTGTACGCCGAACTCGGCATGCCCTACATGATCGTCTGGATCGAGGAAGCCGCCAAGTTCTTCCGCAACGGCACCGAAATGGAAGGCCTCGTCATGGAGGCCCGCTCCGCCGGCATCAGCGTCATCATCAGCCTCCAGCGCCCCTCCGCCACCTCCATGCCCACCGACGTCCGCGAACAGCTCGGCGGCGTCCTCTGCTTCGGCGTCAAGGGCTCCACCACCGCCGACATGGCCCTCCCCGACGACGTCCGCGACGCCGGCGCCCGCCCCGAAGCCTGGGAGAACCGCCGCCCCGGCTACGCCTACCTCGTCGCCCCCGGAGTCGACGAGGACCGCTACCCCAACCCGCTGCGCACCTACCGCATCGACGACGACCAGATCAGCGCCGCCCTCGCCATCGCCCCCCGCCCCACCATCGACTCCGTCACCGCCGCGGCCGCCGGCGACGCCTACGAACAGCGCACCCGCTACGACGCCGACACCGCCCTGACCAGCACCGACACCGCCCCCACCATCGTCATGAGCAAGGAGGACACCATGGCCGACGACGACCAGGTCGTCACCCGGCAGGCCGAACGCTCCATCTACGAGACCGCCGCCACCGCCGGCATCGACACCGACGGCCTGATCGACGCCGACCCCGACAAGGAGATCCCCCCCGCCACCCAGGTGTGGACGTTCGCCGAACCGGCCGCCACCCAGCCCCGGGACCTGAGCCCCGAACAGGCCGTGGCCGAACTGATGGCCATCCTCGACGAATTCCGGGCCGCGGACCGCGACCTCATCGGCCCCAAGGACTTCCAGCCGTACTGGGGCAAGGGCAACCGCCTGGACCGCTCGAGGGCCTGGACCAGCGAACGCCTCGGGGACCTCGCCGACGCCGGAATCCACCTGAAGGAGACCGACGAGATCGGCGTCTACCGCCTCCTCGACCCCGAACCTGCAGGGGTCTGACACCCCCTCTGACCAGCAGCGACACCGGCTGACGGCTTGATCGGCCGTCAGCCGGCTGTCGCTG
>NZ_LIRG01000894.1 GCF_001419695.1 Streptomyces prasinopilosus | reverse complement strand
TTGTGCCCGGGCCGCGTGCTCCCGCCGGGGTGATCGAGGCCCGCGGTGCCGCTCGCCGAACGGCCGCGGCGCGTACGGGGCCGGTGCGGCGGGCGGTGCTCGGGAGCGCCGCCGACTCCCGCGGCCGTCACCGTGCACCGGTGCGCCGCCCGCGCGGGCGGTCGTGTCCTCCTCCGCGGGACCGGCCGGCACCGCTCACGCCCCGCGTACTCTCTCCCGAGGCCGCACCCAGGGAGCCCCATGACAGCCACCGCCCTTCTTCCCGAACTCGCCGCCCGCGCGGGCGGCGCACCGGTGCACGGTGACGGCCGCGGGAGTCGGCGGCGCTCCCGAGCACCGCCCGCCGCACCGGCCCCGTACGCGCCGCGGCCGTTCGGCGAGCGGCACCGCGGGCCTCGATCACCCCGGCGGGAGCACGCGGCCCGGGCACAAGAAGATGCCGGCGCAGCTCCCCAGCTGCGCCGGCATTCTTGCCGTCCGCCGTACCCCCGTCCCCACGGGGTTTCATGGGTGGATGTCCCCGCCCGGACCGCTCTTCCGGGCCTGGGGTCGCCGCTCAGCGCCCCAGCATCTCTCCCACGGACGACGCCTGTGTGGCCACCGTCTCCCACCCGTCGAAGACGAGGAGGAGCAGGACCGCCAGGGGAAGAGCCATCAGTGTCGCCACCACCGGGTGGCGACGCCCCTCGCGGCTCGGGCGGAACAGGGCGGCGCCCGCCTTGTGTGCCCGTGCGCGGACGACCGTCCGCGATGCCGTGTGGGTCATGACCCCTCTCCTGCCCGTTTCTGTTGTCGTGTGCCTCGGGTGCTGTGCGCGAACCTCCGGCGGCGGGGGGCGTCCGGCCTCGGGGGACGAGTACCGCACCCTCCGCTCGACCTCAAATCTAGGGGCCCGGCACCTCCCGGACGTCATGCCCTCGTACCGATTGCCGGGCCTCCCGGAGGATGAGCCGTGACCTGCGGCGTACTCCCCTGGGTGGAGACGGGCCGCTCCGTGTCAGGGACATCCCCGAGGGGAAGTCCGGTCCGCCCCCTTCCCGGCGCTCATGTCTCCGAGCCGTCGATCCGCGGCACCGGGTGCTCGACCAGCGCGAGGACCCGGTTCGCCATGAACCTGGCCGTCCGCACCGCCGTTCCCGTGCGGGTGACTTCACTCACTTCGACCACGCCCCGGCGCACCGCCGTCTCCACCCTGCGGCCCGCCCTGCTCGCCGTCACCTCGTACGTGCGCGTCGTGTCCCCGGCGTCCACGACTATCTCCACGCGGTCACCCTTCATGTGATCAATCCCCCTTCGGCATCGAATGGTTGAGATCATCACCGCGCGCGGGCCCGGCCCGCCCGCGCGTCCCTCGGCCACTCTTCGAGTCTCCCACCGGCCACTGACAATCCGCCGCCCCGAGAGGGCGCGGCCTCTGCGCAAGGGGGCCCGGGGAAACGTAAGCTGGGGCACGTCACAGGACCGGGCAGCGGGGATGAACATGGCGATGATGCGCCTGAGGCGCGAGGACCCGCGCGTCGTCGGCTCTTTCAGACTTCACCGACGGCTCGGCGCGGGTGGGATGGGCGTTGTCTATCTGGGTTCCGACAAGAAGGGGCAGCGGGTCGCGCTGAAGGTCATCCGGCCCGATCTCGCGGAGGACCAGGAGTTCCGTTCGCGGTTCGCGCGGGAGGTGTCCGCGGCGCGCCGCATCCGCGGCGGGTGCACGGCCCGCCTGGTGGCCGCCGACCTCGACGCGGACCGGCCGTGGTTCGCCACGCAGTACGTGCCCGGCCCGTCGCTGCACGACCGGGTCGCCGACGGGGGCCCGCTCGGCGCGGCCGAGGTCGCCGCGGTCGGCGCGGCCCTGTCGGAGGGGCTGGTCGCCGTGCACGAGGCCGGGGTCGTGCACCGGGACCTGAAGCCGTCCAACATCCTGCTGTCCCCGAAGGGACCGCGGATCATCGACTTCGGCATCGCCTGGGCCACCGGCGCCTCGACGCTCACCCACGTCGGCACGGCGGTCGGCTCGCCCGGTTTCCTCGCGCCGGAGCAGGTGCGGGGCGCCGCCGTCACACCGGCCACGGACGTGTTCTCGCTGGGTGCCACGCTGGCGTACGCGTCGATGGGCGACTCGCCCTTCGGACACGGCAGTTCCGAGGTGATGCTGTACCGCGTGGTGCACGAGGAGGCCCACCTGCAGGACGTCCCGGACGCGTTGGCGCCGCTCGTCCGCGCGTGCCTCGCGAAGGACCCCGAGGAGCGGCCGAGCACGCTCCAGCTGTCGCTGCGGCTCAAGGAGATCGCCGCCCGGGAGGGCCAGGGGTTCACCGGCGTACGCCCCCCGGCCCCGCGCGGCGCGGAGTCCGAGCGGGCGGCGGGGCGCTTGGCCGACACCTACCCGGACCGTGCGCAACGCCGCGTGCCGGGGCAGCAGGGCGCGCCCTGCGGCGGGGGAGTGGCGGTCCGCCCCTCGGGCGCGCCCTGCTGCCCCGGCACGCGGCGTTGCGCACGGTCCGGGTAGGTGTCGGCCAAGCGCCCCGCCGCCCGCTCGGACTCCGCGCCGCGCGGGGCCGGGGGGCGTACGCCGGTGAACCCCTGGCCCTCCCGGGCGGCGATCTCCTTGAGCCGCAGCGACAGCTGGAGCGTGCTCGGCCGCTCCTCGGGGTCCTTCG
>NZ_LIRG01000893.1 GCF_001419695.1 Streptomyces prasinopilosus | reverse complement strand
GCACCCACCGCCTCCGCCGGCTGCCCGGCGGAGGCGGTGGGTGCGGCGGCGGACACGGCTCCGGCGGGTGCGGCTTCGGCGGCCGGGGCGGCCGCGGGGGCCTCCGGTTCCGGGGCCGTACCGCCCGAGACGTCCACCGCGATGATGGACGTGCCCACGTCCACCGTGGTCCCCTCGGGGAAGTGCAGCGCGCGGACCACCCCGTCGTAGGGGATGGGGAGCTCCACGGCCGCCTTCGCCGTCTCGACCTCGCACACCACCTGGCCGTCGGTGACCGTGTCACCGGGCTGGACGTACCACTTGAGGATCTCGGCCTCGGTCAGTCCCTCGCCCACATCGGGCATCTTGAACTCACGGACGGGCGCTTGCGTCATCGTCGTCACGACCCTCCCTTTCCCTCAGTAGGCCAGCGAGCGGTCGACGGCGTCCAGCACCCGGTCCAGGTCCGGGAGGTAGGACTCCTCCAGGCGGGCCGGCGGGTACGGGGCGTGGTAGCCGCCCACCCGCAGGACCGGGGCCTCCAGGTGGTAGAAGCAGCGCTCCGTGATCCGCGCGGCGATCTCCGCGCCCGAACCGAAGAACACCGGAGCCTCGTGGACGACGACCAGGCGGCGGGTCTTCTCCACCGACGCCTGGATCGCGTCGAAGTCGAGCGGGGAGACCGAGCGCAGGTCCAGGACCTCCAGGGAGCGGCCCTCCTCCGCCGCCGCGTCCGCGACCTCCTGGCAGAGCTTCACCATCGGGCCGTACGCCACCAGCGTCAGGTCGGTGCCCTCGCGGACCACGCGCGCGGTGTGCAGCGGGCCGGGGATCGCCTCGGTGTCGACCTCGGCCTTGTCCCAGTAGCGCCGCTTGGGCTCGAAGAAGATCACCGGGTCGTCGCTCTGGATGGCCTGCTGCATCATCCAGTACGCGTCCGACGCGTTCGACGGCGAGACCACCTTCAGTCCCGCCACGTGCGCGAACAGCGACTCCGGGGACTCGGAGTGGTGCTCCACCGCGCCGATGCCGCCGCCGTAGGGGATGCGCACGACGACCGGGAGCTTCACCTTGCCCAGCGACCGCGCGTGCATCTTCGCGAGCTGCGTGACGATCTGGTCGTACGCCGGGAACACGAAGCCGTCGAACTGGATCTCGACCACCGGGCGGTAGCCGCGCAGGGCGAGGCCGATCGCCGTGCCGACGATGCCCGACTCGGCGAGCGGGGTGTCGATGACGCGGCTCTCGCCGAAGTCCTTCTGCAGCCCGTCCGTCACTCGGAACACGCCGCCGAGCTTGCCGACGTCCTCGCCCATGACGAGGACCTTGGGGTCGGTGTCCAGGGCACGGCGCAGCGACTCGTTGATCGCCTTGGCCAGGGCCATGTTCTTGGATGTCACGGTCTCCGCCATGTCACTTGCCCCCGTCCGCGTCGGCGAACGACGCCTGGTAGGCGGCGAACTCCGCCCGCTCCTCGTCGACGAGCGCGTGTCCGTCCGCGTACGCGTTCTCGAAGATGGCGAAGTGGTCCGGGTCCGGCATGGCACGGACCGCCTCGCGCACTCGCTTGCCCAACGTCTCGCTCTCGGTCTCCAGTTCCGCGAAGAACCCCTCGTCCACGTGGTGCGCGGACTCCAGGTGGCGGCGCAGGCGCAGGATCGGGTCCTTGGCCTCCCAGGAGGCCCGCTCGTCGTCGTGGCGGTAGCGGGTCGGGTCGTCGGAGGTGGTGTGGGCGCCCATGCGGTAGGTGAACGCCTCGACCAGCGTCGGCCCCTCACCGGCGCGGGCCCGCTCCAGGGCCCACCGGGTGACGGCGAGGCTCGCCAGCACGTCGTTGCCGTCCACCCGCACGCCCGGGAAGCCGAAGCCCTGCGCCCGCTGGTACAGCGGGACGCGGGACTGCTTCTCGGTCGGCTCGGAGATCGCCCACTGGTTGTTCTGGCAGAAGAACACCACCGGGGCGTTGTAGACCGCGGAGAAGGTGAAGGCCTCGGCCACGTCGCCCTGGCTGGAGGCGCCGTCACCGAAGTAGGCGATCACCGCGCTGTCCGCGCCGTCCTTGGCGACACCCATCGCGTAGCCCGTGGCGTGCAGCGCCTGGGAGCCGATGACGATCGTGTACAGGTGGAAGTTGTTGCCGTTCGGATCCCAGCCGCCGTTGTTGACGCCGCGGAACATGCCGAGCAGGTTGGTCGGGTCCACCCCGCGGCACCAGGCGACGCCGTGCTCGCGGTAGGTGGGGAAGACGTAGTCGTCGTCGCGCAGCGCGCGCCCGGAGCCGATCTGCGCCGCCTCCTGGCCCAGCAGCGAGGCCCACAGGCCCAGCTCGCCCTGCCGCTGGAGCGCGGTGGCCTCGGCGTCGAAGCGGCGGGTGAGCACCATGTCGCGGTACAGGCCGCGGAGGTCCTCGGGCGTGACGCCGGAGACGTACGGGTCGAACTCGGCGTTCCGGACCCGCTCACCCTCGGGCGTCAGCAGCTGGACGAGGTGGGGTTCGGCGCTCCGCGTCTTCGTGCCGCGGGCCTTCCCGGACACCGGGGCCTTCTTCCCGGCGGGCGCCTTCTTGGCCGCGGGTGCCTTCCTGGCCGCGGTCGCCTTCTTGGCCGGGACCGCCTTCTCGGCGGTGGTGCCGGTGGTGTGCTGGGCGCCGGTGGCGCCGGCATCACTTCCGGCGCTGCGTCGCGGTGTGCGCGCGGCAGTGCTCTCCACGGTCACGTGTGCTCCTCCGTCGGTCCGACCCCCGGGGTTGCCGGTAGGTCTGGGGTCCCCCTCCAGCTGGACGAAGCCTGGGGGAGGCTCACCTCTTCTCGACCACGGGCACGGGGTGGGTGCCGCCCGGCCGGGAACAGGCGTGACAGGTGCCCCGGCGAGCGACCTGCACACAGCACGTTACCCAGTGCGCCACATTTCTGGGAAACCATTCCTGACCTGGGATTTTGCTTGGATATCCAAGTAAATCGGAAAGGCTGGAAAGGCGCACTGGTCACAGCCTTGCAGGAGGCCGGAGCAACGGCACGTTATCCCGCCGACCCCGGACTCGGGAAGGGTCGTGTCCCGCGCCCGGTGCCCCGTCCGGCGGCGGAGGGGCGGCACGGCGGCGTCGGGCCGCCCCTCCGCCGCCGGA
>NZ_LIRG01000892.1 GCF_001419695.1 Streptomyces prasinopilosus | reverse complement strand
GCCGTGGGCCGCCGGCTCCAGGCCCCCGGGCTCCAGCCGGGCGGCGGCCTCGATGGCGGCGGCCGGGTCGACGAGGCCGAAGCCGCGGGAGTCGTCGCGGCCGTCGGCGGGGGCGTTGCGGGCGGTGTCCTCCAGGAGGCTCTTGAGCTGGGCCGGGGTCAGCCCGGGGTGGGCCGCCCTGACCAGGGCGACGGCGCCGGAGACGAACGCGGCGGCGGCGCTGGTGCCCCAGCCCTCGTAGTACCTGCGGTCGGGGTCGGCGATGATCACGTCGACGCCGGGGGCGCTGACCGTGGCGTACCAGCGCCGGGTGGAGAACGGGGCGCGGGTGCCGTAGCGGTCGACGGCGGTGACGGCGATGACGCCCGGGTAGGCGGCCGGGTAGGAGACGCGGTCGCCCTTCTCGCCGCCGTTGCCGGCGGAGGCGACGACGGCCACGCCCTTGCGGAGGGCGTACTGGATGGCCTCGTCCTCGCCGGACTCGGGGTGCGCGGAGGCGGAGTCGTCGCCGAGGGAGAGGTTGATGACGTCGGCGCCGTGGTCGGCGGCCCAGCGGATGCCCTCGGCGAGGGCGTTGCCGCGGGTGCTGCGGGCCTCGGCGCGGGAGGGGTCGCCGTCCTCCAGGATCACGCGGACGGGGAGGATCTTCGCCTCGGGCGCGATGCCCAGGACGCCCTCGCCGTTCCCGGCGCCGTGCCCGTGGCCCGCGATGATGCCGGCCATGGCGGTGCCGTGCCGGGCCCAGGAGCGGTCTCCGGCCTCGGCTCCGAAGCCGACCAGGTCCTTTCCCGCCAGGACGTTGCCGGCGAGGTCGGGGTGCTCGGCGTCGACCCCGGTGTCCAGGACGGCGACGGTGACGCCCGCGCCCCGCGTGGTGCGCCAGACCTCCTGGGTGTGCAGGGCGTCCAGGCCCCACTGCCGGTCGCGGATGCTGTCCGCGTGGGCGGCGGTGGCGGGGAGCAGGGCGAGGCCGGCGGCCAGCAGGACGCTCAGGGCGGCTCGGGCGGTCGTGGGCCTCATGACGGTTGCTCCGTGGCCGTACCGACGTTCTTGCGCAGGCCGCGTTCGACCCGGTCGGCGAGGCCCCGCGCCTCGTGGCCGAGTCCCGCCTGGGCGGGGGCGGTGGTGGCGCCGGGCTTCATGGCGTCCTCGGCGGGCAGCGGGGTCTCGACGCCGCGGCCGTCGGCCCAGCCGGACACGGCGTAGACGACGACGGGGGCGTCGGTGAGGACGGAGATCGCCCAGGCGGCACGCTGCCCGGTGCCGAAGCCCGCGGCCGCGGTGCCCTTCGCCGCGTACGGACGGGGCACCAGATCGGTGCGGCGGTCCAGGCGTTCCCTGTCGAAGCGGCCGGCGAGGGAGGCCATGCCGGCGGCGTCGGCCTCGGTGAACAGCAGGCCGACGGTGGTGACGTGGCTCTGGGTGGCGTCGGTGTAGGTGGCGCGCAGCAGGCGTTCGCAGCCGAGGGGGACGAGCAGTCCGCGCAGCAGCGGGTCGAAGGCGTCATCGCAGTCGCCGTCCGGGGCCACGGCGATCCGGGTCCATGCGCGGTCGGCGTCGCCGGGGCCGGCGCCCTCGCCCCGGACGGTGGGCGGGAACAGCTCGTCGACAGGGAGGTTGTGCCACAGGTCCGCGGCGGCGGCGAAGGCGCTGTCGGCGCCCTTCCCGCCGGAGTCCCCGGTGAGCCAGCTCCCGGCGGTGGCGCCGCCGATCAGTCCCACGCCGAGGACGAGGCAGACCGCGGCGGCCACGACCTGGGAGCGGCCCCGCCGGCCGAGCGGGTACGGGCGGGCGTTCTCGTCGTACCCCTCGGGCCGCGCGAAGGTCACGACCGGCCGGCCGGAGCCGGGGGCGCCGCCGGGTGCCGTGGGAGCGTTCCAGGAGGACGCGGGGTCGGGGACGTCCGGGTCGGGGTACGCGGCCGGGGCCCGCCAGGAGCCGTACCGCTCGCCGGCGCCCGTACGCGAGGCCGGGCCCCACGCGTCGTCGCGCGCGGGACGCGGCACCGGTGCGGCCGGGTGCGGCGGTACGGCCGGCGGGCGGGCCGGCCGGGGCG
>NZ_LIRG01000891.1 GCF_001419695.1 Streptomyces prasinopilosus | reverse complement strand
CCACGGGCCGGGGGGACGGCTGATGGACGCCGCGATGGCCGACGTGGTGCGGGAGGCCGGGGCGTTCGGGGGGCTGCTGTACGTGCTGCCGCCGGGCGACAACGCCCTGTGGCTGGCCATCGTGGCGGGCACACCGCACGAGTTCGCGACCCCGTGGCGACGGGTCACGCTGTCCGATCCGATGCCCGTGGCGGACGCCGTGCGCGAACGGCGCCTGGTGTGGATCGGCGGCCAGGAGGAGATGGCGCGCCGTTACCCGCGGCCGGCGCTCGTGCTGCCGTACGACTTCGCGATGGCGGCCGCCCCGGTCACCTCCGGGGCGACGCTTCAGGGCGGGCTGGTGCTGCTGTGGCCCGGGGCCCACTCCTCGCAGTTGAGCCCGCACGAGCGGGACGCCGTCGAGAAGGGCTGCCGGCACCTGGGCGACCTCCTGAGACAGGCCGCGGACCGCGGCGACCCGCTCCTGCCCTCCGGCCGCCCGCGGACCCTGGCCCCGCCGGCCGGGCGCATCCCCTCCCCCGCCGAGGCGGCGGCGCTCACGGCCTTCGTCGACCGCCTGCCCGGAGGGTCCTGCGCGCTCGACACGGACGGCCGCGTCGTCTTCATCACCCCGGCCGCCGCCGAACTCGTCGGCGCCGACCAGGCCGACCTGGTGGGCGCCCTGCCCTGGGAGGTGCTGCCGTGGATGGACGTCCCCCAGGTCGAGGACCGCTACCGGGCCGCGATGGTCAGCCGCCGGCCGCAGTCCTTCACCGTCCTGCGCCCCCCGGACACGTGGCTGTCCTTCGAGCTGTACCCGGACGTCTCCGGCATCAGCGTCCGCATCACCGGCACCGGCCCGTCCGAGGGCCCTCCCGCGCCGCCGTCCGCGCCGGCCGCGGGTCCCAGCCGCGCCGTCCTGCTCTACCACCTGATGCAGCTGGCCGCCACCCTCACCGAGGCCGTCGGCGTGCGGGACGTGGTCGAGCAGAGCGCCGACCAGCTGCTGCCCGCCCTGGGAGCCCAGGGCATGGTGCTGATGACGGCCGAGGACGGCCGGCTGAGGATCCACGGCCACCGCGGCTACCGCGGCGACCTCGTGGGCCGCTTCGACGCCGTCGCCCTGAGCCCGGACATCCCCGGCAGCCAGGTCCTCACCACCGGAGTGCCCGACTTCTTCGCCACCTTCGCGGAACTCCGGCGCGCCTACCCGTCCACCGTGCACGAGGACGGGATGGCTTCCTGGGCCTTCCTGCCGCTGATCGCGTCCGGCCGCCCCATCGGCTCCCTCCTCCTCGCCTACAGCAGGCCCCACGCCTTCCCGCCCGGCGAGCGCGCCGTCCTCACGTCACTGGCCGGTCTGGTCGGGCAGGCCCTGGACCGCGCCCGTCTCTACGACGCCAAGCACCACCTGGTGCACCGCCTGCAGTCCGCCCTGCTGCCGCACACCCTCCCCCGCGTCCCCGGCCTGCGGGTCGCCGCCCGCTACCTGCCGGCCGCCCGGGGCCTGGGCATCGGCGGCGACTTCTAC
>NZ_LIRG01000890.1 GCF_001419695.1 Streptomyces prasinopilosus | reverse complement strand
GCCGTCGACGAGCAGGGCGCGGTGGGGGATGTTCCCCCGCCAGGTGCTGCCCCGCAGTTCGTGGGGCACGACACGGGTGCGGTCGGCGTGGGAGAGGAGCAGGTTGTCGAACTCGGGCAGGAACCGCGGCGGGGCCGGGGTGTCCGGGTCGGGCCGGGGCGCGTCGGGGAGGTCGAACAGCTCGGTTCCGTGGGTGTCGTGGAAGGTGACCAGGCGTGGGCGGAGGCGGTCGAAGGCTTCGCGCAGCCTGGTCAGTCCGGCCCAGGTCTGCATGTCCTTCACGGAGGCCGGCCCGAAGGCGGCGAGGTAGCGCAGCACGACGGCGTCCGGCCCCGGGGAGGGCTCGGCGGGCCGGCCCAGCCACCGTTCGGCGGTGGTGAGCGTCACCTGGCCGCCGCGGCCCCACAGTCCGCGCGGGGGGATCTGGACGAGGGGCAGCCTGCAGCGGGCGGCGGCGGACAGGGCCTGCGGGTCGGCGTGGGGCCATTCCCCGAGCAGGGCCTCGCGCAGCTGCTTCACGGTGCGCGGCTCGGCCTCGACGAGGTCCCGGGCGAGGACGGCGAGCCGGTCCAGGTCGACTCCGGACAGCCCCTTGCGGAAAAAGGCGATCTCACGGTCGCGGGCGGGCTGCACCAGGGGGCGCAGGGTGAGGCAGTCCTGGGCCGTGTGGGTGTGGATGGTCGAGCGCAGGGTGACGATGCGGACCACCGCGCGGTCGGCCATCGGCCGGGACAGCGCCTCGGGCGTGAAGCCGTCGAGCCGGGCGGCGAGCGCGTAGTACGGCGGCTTGGCGTTCTGCGCCTGGAGGCCGACCAGATGCTCCACGGCCGCCTCCGCGGACAGCGGGGAGCGCCGCAGGAGCAGCTGCCGGGCGAGGGTGGCACGGTTCAGGGCCCGGGCGTCGAGCACGGCGGCCGGACCCCGCCCCGGGGCGGCGCCCCGCTTCGTCTTCGTCATGCCCGCACGCTATCGGGGCTTGCGGCCACCTTCTGTCCGCAAGGGCCGGAGCACCGCCACGGGGACGGCCACCGCTCCGGAGCGCTGTTCCGGGACCGCTGTTCCGGGACCGCTGTTCCGGGACCGCCGCTCCGGG
>NZ_LIRG01000089.1 GCF_001419695.1 Streptomyces prasinopilosus | reverse complement strand
CGGTCGGTCTCCTGCTGACGGCGCTGCTCCTCCCGCAGCCGCTCGACGAGCGTCTGCGCCGAGGACCAGCCCTGGTCGTCGGCCCATTCCCCTTCCGCGCCGGCGGCCGCGAAGGCCTTGGCCAGAGCCCGGCGTTCCCGGACCCACGACACCGTGTCGCGCAAGAGCTCCCGGCCGTCGGCCACCCGCCCGTCGCGGACCGCCGCGGCGAAGGCGTCCAGCCTTCCGGCCAGCGCCGCTCCGGCTTCGTTCAGCCGCACGGTCTCCAGCTCGATCCCGTCGGCGTCCGGCTCCACCACGACCTCGCTCCCGTGCTCTTCCCGAGGAACGGCCGTGGTGCCGTCGGGTTCCGGCCGGGCCGCCTCGTCGGCGTCCTCCTGAACCCGGTTCGCACAGGACAGCCGCTCGTAGTCGGCTTCCGCGAGAGGAGCGGCATCGCTCAGCGCGGCCTCCAGGAGCTCCTCCGCGTGACCGTGCGCGAACCGGTGGGCGGGTGCGTCGGAGAAGAGCGAGAGGCCGTGGAGCATCAGCTGGGCCAGGTCCGGCGGCAGGTCCTTCAGCATGCGCGTGAGCTGTTCGAGGTCCGGGTCCTGGATCTGGTCCTCGTACCCCAGCTCGCACAGCCGGGATTCGGCCATCACCATGCCGCACCCGCAGACGTTGAGCAGCAGTCGCTCCGGCGCTCGGGTGACCCACATGCGGACACCGGCCGTCTTGCGCAGCTTCGCGGCCGCCGGGCCGCCCCGGTACTGCAAGGCATCCGGGCCGTGCGCCTTCTCGACGTGCCGGAACAACGAGAGCATCAGGTCGGGCGTCTCCCGCAGCCATTGCCGGAGCGACGAAACCGAGAACACCGTGGAGCCCCCTTGCCGCGCGCCTTGCGCGCACCTTTCAGCCCGGATCCGCCGGGTGACGCACGACCGCGCTCCCCACGCGACCGAGGAAGAGCTTTGCGACCTGCGATGACGGGAGGTCATGAGGCAGTCCGGCGTGCTGGATCCGCAAGGCGCTTCCGGGACGGAATCCTGCCACGGCTCGACAGCCGCTTCACAGCCCCCGGTTCACGGGAACACCCGATCGTTACTGCGGGTCGGTTCCAGGAGCGTCCGTGCGCCGAGTCGGCGTACGGACGCGTCCGGTGGACCGTACGCATGCCGTCCGGCCGCTTCGGGCGTTCTCGGGGAGAGGGACCTGGCGTGCGAGTACCCGGAGGTGGGCCTCGGACGACGACCGGTCACAGGGACGCGGCACAGGCGCCCCACCCCGGGCCGGGACGGCCCCGTGGCCGCCCCGGCCACGTCATCGGCGACGAGGCCGCAACTCGGGGCCGCGTGGGAGACCTCTACGGGGTGCTCCCGTTCGAGGGCGGGTTTCCGCTCGTGGACCTTGACGCGAGGCGGGACCCGCCACTACTCATGCAGAGTGCGACGACGGGCCGTCAGCGACGAACCACACCGCAGGGAGCCGACGTGATCGCGACCGTGACCGCCGTCCTGACCCTCCGAGCCCGCGTTCCCCTCGTTCTCGCCGTACTGCTGCTCACCCTCGCCCCCACCGCACCGGCACTCGCCGCCTCCCCGCCACCGGGCTCTTCCGCCCCCGGCGTCCAGGCAGGGACCGACGGGTCGCGTTCCGGGGCGTCACGAGGCGCCGAGGTCGTCGCGGTCACCCAGGTCGCGGACCGGCAGGTCGACCTGTCGGTGAGATCGCAGGCCCTGGGCGGCCGTACGGTCGAGGTCCGCCTGCTCACCCCCGACGGCTGGAACCCGGACGCGCGACGCCGGCAGCACTGGCCGGCCCTCTGGCTGCTGCACGGTTGCTGCGGCGACTACACCTCGTGGACCGCGATGACCGACGTCGCGCAGACCGACAGCCTGCGCGACGTCCTCGTGGTGATGCCGGAGGCGGGCTGGAACGGCTGGTACAGCGACTGGTGGAACCACGGTCAGGGCGGCGACCCGGCCTGGGAGACGTTCCACACCGTGGAGCTGCGGCACCTCCTGGAGCGTGACTGGGGCGCCGGCGCCGACCGCGTCGTGGCCGGCCTGTCGATGGGAGGCCAGGGCGCCCTGCAGTACGCCGCACGAAACCCTGGCATGTTCAAGGCGACCGCCGCGTACTCCGGTTCGGCCCACCCGCTTCTGAACGGAGAGTCGGTCGAGCGCATCATGGGCTTCTTCGCCGGCCAGGGCGACGACCCGCTGCGGGTCTGGGGCGACCCGGTTGCGCAACGCCGCATCTGGCAGGCCCACGACCCGTTCCACCTGGCCGAGCGGCTCCGGTCGGTCCCCGTGTACCTGTCGTGCGGAGACGGCACCACCGGCCCGCTGGACCCGCCGGGCGGCACGAGCCCGCTCGAGGCCGACTTCAACCGGCAGAACCACGCCCTCGCCACCGAGTTGAAGAGGGTGGGTGCGAAGCACGTGACCACCCACTTCTACGGACCGGGAACCCACGGCTGGGCATACTGGGAACGCGAACTGCACGCGTCGCTCCCGATGCTGCTGGACGCCCTGCGGGTCGACCGCGCTGACGACTGACCAGGTCCGCCCGGGGTCGTCCTCCCCGTGCCGAGCGGAGGAACAGGGTTGATGACGAAGGAAGACACCGACCGCCGGGGCCGGTGCGTGGTGCTCGAGGAGATCACGGACGAGAACTGGCGCGCCGTCGCCGACGTGGCTCCCGCCGACGACCAGCGCCGGTTCGTGGCTGCCCTCGGCGCACGCTACCTGCTGCTCTCCCTGCGGGACGGAACCTGGAACTCCCTCGCGGTCCGGGCCGGTGACGAGGTCGTGGGCCACGTCATGTGGGCGTACGACGAGGAGGACGGCACCCACTGGATCGGCGGCATGGTCGTCAACGCCGCCGAGCAGGGCAAGGGCGTGGGCCGTGCCACGATGCGCGCCCTGATGCGGCGCCTCGCCGCGCTGCCGTCCTGCCGTGAGGTCCGGCTCTCCTACCACCCGGAGAACACCCCCGCCGCTCGCCTGTACGCGTCACTGGGCTTCACGCCCACCGGAGAGTTCGAGGGCGAGGAGATCGTGGCCGCGCTGAGCAGCGGGGTGGCCGCCGCCTGACCAGCCGGGACGACCGGAAGCCCCTGGTGGGCGCGCCGACCCGTCAGACGTAACGGACTCCCGTCGGCCGGGCCGCCGACGACGCCGTCGGGCATGACGGGGGGACCCGTCCGCGTGGCACCGGTCCGGAAGCTCGCCTCGGCCTGCCTGCACAGCGCCCTCCACCCCGAGGAAGTCGGCTGGAGGGCGGCGGTCACCGCACGGGACGAAGACCCCGCCCCGCTGGGGAAGCTGCGGACCGAGTAGGCAGGCTCAGGGCGGGACCGGTCGCACGGAGCGAGAGGCGCCGGTGCTCTCCCCGTCTCCTTCACCGCGGTCGCATGAGGTCCAGGTCCTCGCCCCATGCGTCCAGCACCGGGCCGTGCCCGGCCTCCCGGGCCACCGCCTCGACCAGGGCGAACAGGCGCCGCTGCAGGGCCACGTCGCCGGTTGCGGAGACGCGGTCCACGGCACGGAGCAGCACCCCGGTGTCCCAGCCCGGCAGCGGGTGCCGGTCGAGTTCCCACTCCAGGTACTTGTTGTAGGGGCGGAGGCGACGGTCGAGGGTGAACAGCAGCTCCAGCAGGAACCGCATGCTGTCGGCGGCGTCCAGACGGGCGGCGAGCGTCCGGCCGTCCCGGTGGTTCTTGACGGAGCGGTAGAGCGAGTTGGCGTAGGCGTCGAGCCGGTCGCCGGCGTCCCGGAACGCCTCCTCGGCACCCAGGCGCGCCTTGTCGGCGAGGATCCTGGCGATGCACCCGTCGAGCCGGTCGAGCAGGACCCGGGCGCGGGCGAGGGCGTAGCGTTCGAACCCGGGCATCCCGGCCGCACGGAACTCGCTGAGGGAGACGACGACGAGGTCCAGCTCGGCGGTGCGGTGGCCCGCGAACCGGGTGAGATCGCTCGTGGCGTCCTCGGCGAGGACCACGTACAGGTCGTGGTCGGAGTACCGGGTGACCATGCCGTCGTGGGCTCGGGAACCTGTGAGGACGAGGCCGGCCACGGATGGATCGGCGGCGGCGAGTTCGACGAACGCGTCGTAGGAGAGGGGCTGCTGAGCGGTCATGGGTGGATCTCCGGTGGAGTGGCGAAGGGTATGCCTGCGGGGGCGGCTCCCTGCTCAGGGAGGCGCCCCGTACCGTCCGCGGCTGCACAGGGCCGCCGCCCGGAAGATCAACGCACGTCCGGACCCTATCGCCTGACCGAGCCGTGGGGCAGAGCGTTCGGGGGACGTCAGGATGCCGCTTCCCCGTTGGCCGAGGCCCTCGACGAGTGGTGGTGACCAGACGTCCCGCTTCACCCGGGTCGTCTCACCGCAGGGACAGGCCCTCGGGTGAGGTGAGCCCTTTGTCGGGGTCGGCGCGGAAGGTTGCCGTCCATGCTCCGGGCGCACACGAGGTGCCGTTGGGGTGCTGCTCCGTCAACCGTGCGCGGCGGCCGGCGTCCACGAGAATCCGGTCGTCCCGCGCCGCCGTCACCTTCAGGCGCACCGGGACGGTGACGGCGCCGACGTCGTCCGGGAGGCGGACCGACACCCCTGCGACCGGGTCGTCGGCGTCGCCGGACGTCCGCTCCTCGCACCTGTCCTTCACGCACACGCGGACCACCGCCGCGTCCGTGCCGCCGGAGTCGGCGGGCCGCCACACCACGGAGACCGCGGAGTCCCTGTCCGCCCGGGTGCAGGAGGCGTCCCGGCCGAAGGCCGAACAGCCGGTCAGAGCCGCCGCCGTGGCGAGGGTCAGCAGCACGCGTCGCATGTCGGGACCTCGCCACGGTGCCGGACGGGGCGCTGTCGGCCGGTCCGATGCCGGTGAGGACGAGGTGGCAGGAGTCGAAGACCCCACCGCTGTCGTCACCTCCGCCTCCACTGCCTCCGCCGTCGGGGACGATCCTCCGGGCGCTGGCGCATCCGCTGTTGCCGACGGTGTACGCCGACCCTTCCGAGTCGCCCGGCTCGGCACCGGGGACCGAGGGAGTCACCCCGGTCCGACGGACACCGATGGGCTTGTGCTCCGTGCGGCTGTGCAGAGCACTCCATGCGGTGCCTCCGCGGAGTGACGGCCCGCCCTGCTGCCGTCCGACCTGGGGGTTTCCCCGATTCGATCGCAACCGTGTGCGACCATGTGCCCGGATGGCAGGGCCGAGTGGCAGCGTGGTGAGGCCCGGCCCGGCCCGGCCCGGACACGGAGGACGGAAGCGGCCGGCCAGGCTCGCTGAGGGCCCGGTGGAGAGACGTGGCGAAGAAGAAGATAGTCGATGAGGGCGAGGTCATCAGGTGGTTCGAGGCAGGGTGGACCTACCAGCAGATGGCCGATGAGTACCGGCGCAAGTACCACCTCGAGACCCAGTTGTCGATGTGGTCCAACTTCCGTCGTCGCCGCGGTCTGGCCCGCCGGATCACACGCGACGACGACCTGATCCCCTGGGCCGTGGAGCTGCGGCACCGACATCTGTATCCGCTGACGATGCTCCGGGTGGAAGCCAGGGCCCGAGCATGCATGAGCCTGGACCAGGACTCCAGGAAGAGACTGGAGTCCTGGCGGTCCATGCTCACCAGGGACGGCGTCGTCGTGCACTACGACCCCGCGGCGGAAGGCGGCTTCAGCTATGTCCCGCGCGAGGAGGCCGACGACGACATCATCCGCCGGCCGGTGAGGAAGACGACGCGACGCCGCAACGCGGACGTCCGCTGACCGGCGCGCCGGCCGCCTTCTGACCCGGGGCCCACTTCCGGGACAACGTCTCGTGCGTCGCCTCCGCGTACGCCTCCCGACCAGCCCGTCCGGGCCCGTCCCGGCCGGTCGTTAGCCCGCCCGGGCCGCCCGGGCCACCCGGTTGCGACGGTGGCCGTGCGTCCCGGGGCCGCCGACCGCACGATGGGCTGTGCTGCCGACCGGCAAACCGATCGGTACCGGCCGGACGCGAAGGAGGCCCCGCGGTGGGCGAGCTGTACATCGACGGCGAGTGGACCCGGGCCGTGGCCGGCGGGCGGCGGGAGGTGGTCAACCCGTACGACGCCTCCGTCGTCCAGACGGTCGACGAGGCGGACGCCACGGACGTGGACCGCGCGGTGCGCGCCGCCCGGCGTGCCTTCGACGAGGGGGAGTGGGCGAACACCTCCACCCGTCACCGCGCCGACCTCCTGCTGCGCGTCCACGACCTCCTGCTGCGCGACAAGGAGGAGATCGCCCGCACCGAGACCCTCGACACCGGCAAGACGCTGGCCGAGTCCCGCTTCGACGTGGAGGACGTGGCGAACGCCTTCCGCTACTTCGCGGAACTCGCGGGCAAGGACGGCGGCCGTGTCGTGGACGTCGGCCCGGACGTCCTCAGCCGCGTCGTCTACCAGCCGGTCGGGGTGTGCGCGCTCATCGCCCCCTGGAACTACCCGCTGCTGCAGGCCTCGTGGAAGGTCGCGCCGGCGCTGGCCGCCGGCAACACCTTTGTCCTCAAACCCAGTGAGACCACACCGCTCACCACGATCGCCATGATCCGGCTGATCGAGGAGGCCGGCGCCCCGCCCGGCGTCGCCAACCTGGTGCTCGGCTCCGGGGCGACCGTCGGCGCGGCCCTGACCGGCCACCCCGAGGTCGACCTGGTGTCCTTCACCGGAGGCCTGGCCACCGGGCGCACCATCATGGCCGCCGCCGCCGAGGGGCCGAAGACCGTCGCCCTGGAACTGGGCGGCAAGAACCCCAACATCGTCTTCGAGGACGCCCACTTCGACGCCGCCGTGGACTACGCGCTGGACGCGGCCTTCCTGCACGCCGGGCAGGTCTGCTCCGCCGGTTCACGCCTGCTGGTCCAGGAAGCCCTGTACGACCGGTTCGTCGACTCCCTCGCCCAGCGCGCCCGGGCGATCCGCCTGGGCAACGGCATGGAGGAGGGCACCGAGAGCGGCCCGCTCAGCTCCGCCGAGCACCGGGAGAAGGTCGAGCGTCACATCGCCACCGCCCGGGAGGAGGGCGCCCGGCTCGTCACCGGCGGCACCCGTCCCGACGACCCCGCGCTGAGCAGCGGGTTCTTCCTGCTGCCGACCATTTTCGCCGACTGCGACCGGTCCATGGGCATCGTCCAGGAGGAGGTCTTCGGCCCGGTCGTCACCGTCGAGCGCTTCCGCACCGAGGACGAGGCGGTGGAACTGGCCAACGGCACCCGTTACGGCCTGGCCGGCGGCGTGTGGACCTCCGACGCGAGCCGCGCCCAGCGCGTCGCCCAGCGGCTGCGGCACGGCACCGTGTGGATCAACGACTTCCACCCCTAC
>NZ_LIRG01000889.1 GCF_001419695.1 Streptomyces prasinopilosus | reverse complement strand
CTGGGCGGGGTCGCCGTCGCCGTTCCGGCCGCGCCCATCCCCGCGACGGCGACCCCGCCCAGGCCGAGACCGGCGACCAGGACGGAGAGGGTGAGCCGCAGCGGGAAGCGGCCGGGGCGCGGTTCCCGGGGCCGCCAGTCGTCGCGGCGCCGGGTGCGGGCGCGCTGCGCGCCCTCCTCCCGCGCCTCCCGGAACGCGGCCACGGCCCGCTGTTCGGCCCCGGCGTCGACACCCTCCTCGATCAGCGCTCCGGCCAGCAGGGCCTCGACGCCGGCGACGGTGAGGCCGGCGGGTCCCACGGTGTCACCGGCGGAACGCCGGACCGAGGCGGGTCCGGGGGCGGGCCCGGAGGCACGTCCGGCGGCGGAGGCGGCAACGGCACCGGCTCCGGGGCGGTCCTGCCGGTCCGCGTGGGGACCTCGGGACGCGGCCTCGGGGTGCGCACGCCGACGGCCGGGCGTCCCGCCGTCGTCCCGCCGTTCACCCATGTCCGTATCCGTCCCCGCTCGAGCCGTTCCATCCGTTCGGTCCACCCGGCCCGTGCGTCCGGCCGGCGACCTCGTCCCGCCGGGGCATACGTTCCGCGCGTCCGGCCTGTTCAGGCCGCCGGACCGGCCGTGCGTCAGGGGGTGGCGCCGCCCGCCGTCACGCGCCGTCCCGGTCACCGGTCACTTCGACTCACCCAGCGTCCGGGAGGCCTCATCCGTCACACTTTCGCCGCCCAGTCCCCTGGCCAGGCGTTTCAGCCCCCGGTACGCGGCCGTCCGCACCGCGCCCGGCCGCTTGCCGAGAACGCGGGCGGCGGCGGGGCCGTCGAGGCCGACGACCACCCGCAGCAGGACGGCCTCGGCCTGGTCCCGGGGCAGCCCGGCGACCAGTTCCAGGGCGCGCCCGGTGGAGATGGCCTCCAGCGCCTGGTCGTCCGTGCTCTGCGGACCGGGGAGGTCCAGCACGTCCTGTTCCAGCGCCGAGGGCCGCGGCCGCGCCCGTTGCCGGCGCAGGTGGTCCAGTGCCCGGTGCCGGGCGACGGTCGCCGTCCAGCCCCGGAAACCGGCTCCGTCGCCCCTGAAGCGGCCGAGGTCGCGGGCGATCTCCAGCCAGGCGTCCGCGGTCACGTCCTCCGCGTCGTCGCCGACCAGTCCGCGCACGTAACCGAGGAGCCGGGGCTGCACGAGGCGGTAGGCCACGGCGAAGGCGGCCTCGTCGCCGTCCTGGGCCCGCGCGACGGCCGCGCCCAGTTCCCCGTCGCGCGCCTGCGCGCGGCGGGGGTGCCCTCCCTTGCCCAAGAACTGTCCTCGTCCGTACCGGTCCGTGCCGCGGCCGTCCGGCCCGCCACGTCGGGTCGTGCCCACGGCCCCAAGGTCATCAGCGTCCGGCGCCACGAAAGTGTCACAGTCCGTCAGGTGCTCCGCGGCCGCCGGCGGGGGCCGTTCGACGGGGTCCGGACGGCGCCCGCCGCCTCAGCCGTCCCCGCCCGAGGCGTCCCGGCACAGCAGGCGCAGGGACCCCTCCGCGGTGTAGCAGCGACGGGCCTCCTCCACCGGGTCCCAGAGGCGGCCGTCGGGAGTGCGGACCCAGTGCTCGCCGCCGGAGGCCCACCACTCGCCGCCGGTCCGGCGCACGATCACCTCGCCGGCGTAGGCGCCGAACCCGCGCAGCACCGCCTCCACGGCGGCGTACGGGGCCCCCTCCCGGCGGATGTCCTCGATGGCCCGGTCGACGCTCCACAGACTGCGCGCCGAGTAGTCCAGGCGCAGCCGCGCCCCTTCGCGCATCGCCGTCACGGTGTCCGCCGCCCACCGCACGGGCCTGGCCGCGGCCGGGGGCCGGGTCCCCTGCCGGGTCGTCGCGGTCGTCGCGGTCTCAGTCGTCGCAGTCGTCACAGTGGTCCCAGGGTTTGCGTTCGTCACAGTGGTCACACCCCAGAGAGCGCTCCGCCCCGCGGTTCTGTCACCCGGACGGGCGCGGGCACAGGAGCGGCCGCCGCGGCGGGTGCCCGGCTCCGGGGTCGGCGGGCCGGCCGGCGCCGGGGTGACGGATCCGGTGCCGCTCGCGCTCCTGTGGTCGATGAGTACGTACTTACACCTCCGCGCCGTGCCGCCCCCGGCCCTGCGCAACAGCCCCGTCTGGCTGCAGCGGCTGTTCGAGGACGACTGGGACACCGTGCGCGAACGCGTCTGCCGCAACCGCGAGGAGATCCTCGACAGGGGCTACCCCGACCACGCGTTCCTCTACGCGGGCGCGCTCCCGCCGCACGTGCCGGACGGACCGCCCGCGCACGTGGTGCTCGGCGGCCGGCCGGTCTCCCCGCCCGGTCCCGGCCTGCCCCCGTTCCTGTT
>NZ_LIRG01000888.1 GCF_001419695.1 Streptomyces prasinopilosus | reverse complement strand
CCCGGCCGGGGCGGGACAGAATCGGGAACAGGGCCGGCCGATGGGCGGTCACCCGCACCGGGCCCTCTCCTTCGGCCCGCAGGGGGCGGGAAGCGCGAGAGAGGGCCCGGGGACGAAGACGAACAGGAGTTCCCGTGACGTACGACGTCGACACCATCCGCGCGCAGTTCCCCGCACTGACCGCCGGGACGGCCCACTTCGACGGCCCCGGCGGCACCCAGACCCCCCGGCCCGTCATCGAGGCCGTCTCGGACGCGTGGAGCAGCCCGCTGTCGAACCGGGGACACGGGACGGCGGGGGAGCGCAACGCCGAGAACATCGTCACCGGATGCCGCCGGGCGCTGGCCGACCTCCTGGGGGCGGACCCGGCCGGGATCGTGTTCGGGCGCAGTGCCACGCAGCTCGCCTACGACTTCTCGCGCACCCTCGCCAAGACGTGGTCGCCCGGGGACGAGGTGGTCGTCACCCGGCTGGACCACGACTCGAACATCCGGCCCTGGGTCCAGGCCGCGGCCCGGGCCGGAGCCACCGTACGCTGGGCCGACTTCGACCCGGTCACCGGGGAGCTGACCGCCGACGACATCCGGGCGGTGCTCTCGGAACGCACCCGGCTGGTCGCCGTGACCGCCGCCTCCAACCTGATCGGCACGCGCCCCCGGATCGCCGAGATCTCCCGCCCGGTGCACGAGGCGGGCGCGCTGCTGTACGTCGACGGCGTGCACCACACCGCCCATCGCCTGGTCGACGTCGAGGAAATGGGCGCCGACTTCTTCGCCTGCTCCCCGTACAAGTTCCTCGGCCCGCACCACGGAGTGCTCGCCGCCCGGCCCGAGTTGCTGGAGACACTGCGTCCCGACAAGCTGCTCCCCTCCACGGACGCGGTCCCGGAGCGCTTCGAACTCGGCACGCTGCCGTACGAGTTCCTCGCGGGCACCCGCGCCGCCGTCGACTTCCTCGCCGGACTCGACGCACGCGCCTCGGGCACCCGGCGGCAGCGGCTGGCCGCGGCGTTCGCGGCGCTCGAAGGACACGAGGAGAACCTGCGGGCCCGGATCGACAAGGGACTGGGTGCCCTCGACGGGGTCACGGTCCACTCCAACGCGGCCGACCGCACACCCACCCTGCTGCTGACCCTCGACGGGCGCAGCACGGCGGACGCCTCCCGGTTCCTCTCGCAGCGCGGTGTCCACGCGCCGTCCGGCTCCTTCTACGCGGTCGAGGCCTCCCGCAGGCTCGGCCTCTCGGACACCGGGGGACTCCGGGTGGGCCTCGCCCCCTACAACAACACGGAGGACGTGGAGCGGCTCCTGTCCGGCCTGTCCGATTTCCTCGCCGGGCGTTCCTGAGGTCCGGTGCCCGGACCCCGCGTTCCCGGACGGCCGAACCGGCAGCCGCACGCGCGGGCGCGCCACTTCACCGAACTCCGCTGCTTGCACGGGCGATGTCCGGGCATACGGGCTTCACCCCTTGGAGAGGAGCCTGTTCATGCTCGGCATAGTGGCGGCGGTGCTGTTCTTCCTCGCGTTTCTGATCAACGCGGCGGACATCGGCACCAACGATGTGTTCTCTTCGGTGAACCTGATGCTGCTGGGGCTGACCGCCCTGGCCCTGCACGTGGCGGGAGTCGGCGGCGGCTGGGCTTCCAGGAGCCGACGCTGACCCGGATCCCGGTCCACTGCCCCGGTGGCGGGGTGCCCGGAGCCGCACCGCGGCCCTGAGCACCCCGCCACCGGGGCGTACGGGCGCCTATCGGGCCGTGCCGAAGTCCTGGGTCCAGTAGGAGCCGGGCTGGGCGAGGCCGACCCCGATCTCCTCGAACGCGCAGTTGAGGATGTTCTCCCTGTGGCCGGGGCTGGCCATCCAGCCGGCCATCACCTGCTCGGGAGTGGAGTAGCCGTAGGCGACGTTCTCGCCGTAGGTGCTCCAGCTGTAGCCGGCGCGTGCGATGCGGTCGTCGGGCGAGGATCCGTCCGAGCCGGTGTGCGACATGGTGCGGCTCGCCGCCATGTCCTCGCTGTGCTTCTGCGCGGCCTCGGTCAGGGCGGCGTTCACCTTCACCGGGGAGCAGCCGGCCTTGCCGCGTTCGGCGTTGACGATCTCCACGACCTCGGCGACGGCTCCGGAGGCCTCGGGGGCGCCCGGCGAGGCGGGACTCGAAGCACCGGCGGCGGGCTCGGGGCCGGTGGTGACGGGCTTCGGGGCCGCGGTGGTGGGCCGGGGAGCGGCCCACCACCGCGGCCCCGAAG
>NZ_LIRG01000887.1 GCF_001419695.1 Streptomyces prasinopilosus | reverse complement strand
CCGGGCCGGCCGGCCCGGTCCGGTCCGCACCGGTCGCCGCCTGCTCCTGGAACCCTCTGCGTGTATACGGCAGTCTTTCCTCTCGTGGTGAGCCTTCCGAATCAGACCCCGCCGGTCGTTCCGCCCGCGCACATGGTGGTGTGCGGTGACGACGGACTCGCGCACCGCCTCGCCGCCGAACTCCGGGGCGTGTACGGCGAACAGGTCACCCTCGTCGTCCCGCCCTCCGGGCTCCGGGTGCGGGAGCCCGTGGTGGGGCGGGCCCGTGCCGCGTCGGCCGCGCTGCTCGACCGGTTCGTGAACGCCACCGTCAACCGCGGCGGCGGCAACGGCACCGGGACCCAGGGCGGTTCGGACGACGTGTCCGACGAACGGAGGGTGGAGGCCGCCGAGCCCACCGACGCCGTCCTCGCCGAGGTGGGCGTGGCGCGGGCCGCCGCGCTGGCCCTGGTGTACGACGACGACGAGACCAACATCCGCGCCGCCCTCAACGCCCGCCGCATCAACCCCAGGATCCGCCTCGTCCTGCGCCTCTACAACCGGCGCCTGGGCCGGCACATCGAGGAACTGCTCGACCAGGCGGCCGAGTTGTCCGCCGGTGATACCCAGGGGCGGGGACACCACCGGGGCGACGCCTCGACCACCGTGCTGTCCGACGCCGACACGGCCGCCCCCGCCCTGGTCGCCACCGCGCTCGTCGGCACCAGCAAGATCGTCGACACCGACGGGCTGCTGCTGCGCGCGGTGGAACGGCGGCCCCCGCGCCCCGGCGAGGTCGCCGATCCCGGGCTGTGCACGCTGGCGTTGCTGTCCGCGACGAGCAACGACCCGGCGGGCTCGGAGGGTTCGGAGGACAGCGGCGACCAGGGGCCGCAGATGCTGCCCGACGCGGCGGCCGTCGCGGCGGCGACCGGCCGCGGCACCATGGTGCTGGAGCAGGTGTCCTACTCGGGACCCCCGCTGCCCGCCGTCCGGGCCCAAGTGCCGCCGTTCGCCTCGCTGTTCTCGCAGCGGCTGCGGTGGTCGCTGGCCGGTCTCGCGGCGGCGGTGGTGGTACTGGCGGTCGTCCTGAGCCTGGCCACGGGCGACCATCCGCTGCACGCCACCTACGTCACCCTGCTCGACCTCTTCGCGATCAACGAACCCGCGCACAACGACTCCATGGGCCGGCAGATCCTGCAACTGCTGTCCGCTCTGGTCGGGTTGCTGCTGCTGCCGGTGATGCTGGCGGCGGTCCTCGAGGCGCTGGGCACTTTCCGCACCGTGTCGGCGCTGCGGAAGCCGCCGCGCGGGCTGAGCCGGCACGTGGTGCTGCTCGGGCTCGGCAAGATCGGCACGCGGGTGCTGACCCGGCTGCGCGAACTGCACATCCCCGTGGTGTGCGTCGAGGCCGACCCGGAGGCGCGGGGCATGGCCACGGCACGGCGGCTGGGCGTGCCCGTGGTGCTCGGGGACGTCACGCAGGAGGGCGTGCTGGAGGCCGCGAAGATCCACCGGGCCGACGCGCTGCTCGCGCTCACCAGCGCCGACACCACCAACCTGGAGGCGGTGCTGTACGCGCGGGCCCTGCGCGCCGACCTGCGGGTCGTCCTGCGGCTGTACGACGACGAGTTCGCGACGGCCGTGTACCGCACCCTGCGGGCCGCGCACCCCGCCGCGGTGACCCGCAGCCGCAGCGTCTCCCACCTGGCCGCGCCCGCCTTCGCCGGGGCCATGATGGGCCGGCAGATCCTGGGGGCCATCCCGGTCGAACGGCGGGTGCTGCTGTTCGCGGCGCTGACCGTGGGGGAGCATCCGCAGCTGGCGGGGAGGACGGTCGGCGAGGCGTTCCGGGCGGGGGCGTGGCGGGTGCTGGCCCTGGACACGGCGGCGAGCCGGGCGGCGGTCCCGGGCGCGCCCGGGAC
>NZ_LIRG01000886.1 GCF_001419695.1 Streptomyces prasinopilosus | reverse complement strand
GGCGGCCCGGGCCGCCATTAAAGTGGTGTGCATGACCGCTAATCCCGCGCCCACCGCCCTCTGGCCCGCCCCGCACGCGAGCGGAGCCGTCGACGCGACGGTCCACGTGCCGGGGTCGAAGTCGGTCACCAACCGTGCCCTGGTGCTCGCCGCCCTCGCCTCCGAGCCCGGCTGGCTGCGCCGTCCGCTGCGCTCGCGCGACACGCTGCTGATGGCCGGCGCGCTGCGGGCCATGGGGGTCGAGATCGAGGAGGGCGTGGGCCCCGACGGCACCGGCGAGGCCTGGCGGGTGCTGCCGACCGGCCTGCGCGGGCCGGCCACCGTCGACGTCGGCAACGCCGGCACGGTGATGCGGTTCCTCCCCCCGGTCGCCGCCCTGGCCGACGGCCCCGTCCGCTTCGACGGCGACCCGCGGTCGTACGAGCGCCCCCTGAACGGCGTCATCGACGCGCTGCGCGACCTCGGCGCCCGGATCGACGACGACGGCCGGGGCGCACTGCCGCTGACCGTGCACGGCGGCGGCGCGCTGGAGGGCGGCACCGTGTCGGTGGACGCCTCCTCGTCGTCGCAGTTCGTCAGCGCGCTGCTGCTGTCCGCGCCGCGCTTCAACCAGGGCGTCGAGGTCCGGCACACCGGCGCCACGCTCCCGTCCCTGCCGCACATCCGGATGACCGTCGACATGCTCCGCGCGGTGGGCGCCCAGGTGGACAGCCCGGAGTCGGGCGGTGAACCCGACGTCTGGCGAGTCACCCCGGGGGCCCTGCTCGGACGGGACCTCACCATCGAGCCCGACCTGTCCAACGCCCAGCCCTTCCTGGCGGCGGCGCTGGTGACCGGCGGCCGGGTCGTCGTGCCGGACTGGCCGGCCCGCACCACCCAGCCCGGTGACCGGCTGCGGGAGATCTTCACCGAGATGGGCGGTTCCTGCGAGCTGACCGAGCAGGGGCTGGTGTTCACCGGCTCCGGGTCGGTGCACGGCATCGACGTGGACCTCGGCGAGGTCGGTGAGCTGACGCCGGGCATCGCGGCCGTCGCGGCGCTCGCGGACTCGCCGTCCACGCTGCGCAACGTGGCCCACCTCCGGCTGCACGAGACGGACCGCCTGGCCGCGCTCACCAAGGAGATCAACGGACTCGGCGGCGACGTCACCGAGACCGCCGACGGTCTGCACATCCGCCCGCGCCCGCTGCACGGCGGCGTCTTCCACACCTACGAGGACCACCGCATGGCCACCGCGGGCGCGGTCATCGGCCTCGGGGTGGAGGGCGTGCGGATCGAGAACGTGGCGACCACGGCGAAGACGCTCCCGGACTTCCCCGAGCTGTGGGCCGGGATGCTCGGGGCCTAGGGCAAGACGATGCGCCGCTACGGCAAGCACACCGACGAGGACGACATCCGCTCCCGCCCGAACCGCAAGGGCAACCGGCCGCGCACCCACATCCGGCCCAAGCACGAGGACGCCGCCGAGGGCCTGGTCCTCACCGTCGACCGGGGCAGGCTGACCTGTCTCGTCGAGGACCGCACGGTGCTCGCCATGAAGGCCCGTGAGCTGGGCCGCAAGGCGGCGGTGGTCGGTGACCGGGTCGCGATCGTGGGCGACCTCTCCGGTGAGAAGGACACCCTCGCGCGGATCGTCCGCATCGAGGAGCGGACGTCGGTGCTGCGCCGCACCGCGGACGACGACGACCCCTACGAGCGGGTCGTCGTCGCCAACGCCGACCAGCTGGCCGTCGTCACCGCCCTCGCCGACCCCGAGCCCCGCCCGCGCCTGATCGACCGCTGCCTGGTCGCGGCGTACGACGGCGGGCTGACCCCGCTGCTCGTCCTGACGAAGTCGGACCTCGCGCCGCCGGACAAGCTGCTGGAGCTGTACGGCGATCTCGACATCCCGTACGTCGTCACCAGCCGTGGGGAACTGGAGGACGGCACGGCGGCCGACCGGGTGCGGGAGCAGCTGGCGGGCCGGATCACGGCGTTCGTGGGGCATTCCGGGGTCGGCAAGACGACGCTGGTGAACGCGCTGGTGCCCGAGGAGCGGCGGCGGTCGACCGGGCACGTCAACGCGGTGACGGGGCGGGGGCGTCACACGACGACGTCCGCGCTGGCGCTGCCGCTGGCGGGCGCCGGGGGATGGGTGGTCGACACGCCCGGGGTGCGGTCGTTCGGCCTCGCCCACGTCGATCCCTCACGGGTCATCCACGCCTTCCCCGACCTCGAGCCGGGGACGGAGGGCTGCCCCCGTGCGTGCAGCCACGACGAACCGGACTGCGCGCTGGACGCCTGGGTCGCCGAGGGGCACGCGGACCCGGCACGGCTGTACTCGCTGCGGCGGCTGCTGGCGACCCGGGAGCACACGGAGGGCGACTGACCCGCAGCGGGGCCGGCGGCCACCGGTCCCTCGGGCCGTGACGCGGGACCGGCGGCCCCCGCGTGTTCGTCATGCCCCGCGGGTGGTGCGTGCATAATCGCACCGAGCCGGGCCCGAAACCGTCGAACCCGGCGGAACGGCCCCCCGCACGCGAAGGCGGTCACCGCACGGGAAGCGGTCACCGCGCGCGGGGACGACGGGAGGACG
>NZ_LIRG01000885.1 GCF_001419695.1 Streptomyces prasinopilosus | reverse complement strand
GGGGCCGGGGGCCGGGGCTGAGGGCCGGCGCGGTGCGGGCCGGGCCCTACCGTCCGAGGAAGGGCCCCTGCCTCTCCGGGACGTCGGGGATCTCCGGAGGGTGCCGGAACCGGCTCGGAGCCGCGGTCCGGCCGACCGTCGCCGCCAGTTTGCGCAGCCGCCGCCAGTCCAGGCGCGGGGACGGTTGGGCCACGCCGGGCCGTTTGCGCGGGACGCGGACGCGGAGCGCGCCGGGCGCGATACGGCAGCGGACGGGGGCGGGCAGCAGCAGGGCCTCCCCGTCGACCCCTGCTTCCAGGTCCGCGCGGTCGCTCTCCACGAGGACCTCGGGGGCGGTCAGGATGGTGAGCCGGCCCCGCGAGGGGTCCAGCAGCAGCGCGGCGGCGTCGACGGCGCTCTCCACCTTGACGCCGAGGACACCGAGGACACCCGAGTCCAGCCGGTCCCTCCGGCCGAGCCCGAAGGGGTCGTCGGTGCGGTAGGGGTTGTTGCTCACCAGGACGGCCTGCGGAGCGTCGAGCGTCGTCTCCCCGACCCGGGCGACCAGCCGGGCTCCCTGCTGCCCGGTGAGCAGGTCGGGCAGCATCTCCAGACTGGTGCCGATCTTGTCGTCCCGGTACGCCGGACTCTGCACGATCGAGGCGTACGCGCCGAAGGACGCGTTGTTCACGAAGGGCTGCTCACCGGCGAAACCCAGATCGACGCGCAGCTCCACCCCGTCGGTGAGGGCGTCCAGACAGGAGGCCGGATCGCCGCGGTCCAGCCCCAGGTCCAGCGCGAAGTGGTTGCGGGTCCCGGCGCTGATGACCAGGAACGGGATGTCGTGCTCGGCGGCCACGGCCGCGACCAGGGCCTGCGTGCCGTCACCGCCCGCGGCGCCCAGCAGATCCGCGCCCCCCGCGACGGCCTCCCGGGCCATCGCCGTCACGTCGTTCTCCCGTTCCGGATCGAGCAGGACGACCCGGGCGCCCAGTCGTTCCGCCTTCTCCCGCAGGCGGTAGCGGCCCACTTTGCCGCCGCCCGACCGCGGATTCATGATGAGCACCGCCCGCCGGGGCAGCGGCATGCGCCGCTCCCGCGGCCGTTCCCGCGGTCGCTCGCTCCCCGTCCCGCGCAGCGCGAACCGCCCGCTCCACACGGCCAGCGTCCACAGCGCCAGCGACACCGGGAGGGCCCAGAACAGGAAGACCGCGGACAGGGCGATGACGGTCGCGGGAACACACACCGCCACCAGCGCGGCCACCCAGCGCAGCGGCCCCCGCAGCGTGAGCGTCCACCACAGCGCGGCGGCGCTGAGGGCGATCCCCGCCGCGCCGCAGAGCAGCAGCGCCAGCCCCCGAAGGCCCCCGTAGAGGAGTGGGAACACCACCGCGAGCGCGGCGGCGGCCAGGGCCGCCCGCGCGGCCCACCGCTGGGCCCGGTAGGCCCGCCTGCTCAAGTCCACGGCCATGACTCCTCCAGTCGCCGGCGTCATCGTAGGCCGTGCGGGGCCGCGGGACGCCTGCTTGCGGGGCCTGGTCACGGCGTATGTCCGACATTCGCGGGCCTGCCCCGTTCCCGTGCCCGACCCGGTTCCTTCCGGCCTCCGCCGCGACGCGGCACGGCCCTCGCCGCGCCCTTCTCCGTTCACCCGTTCCCGGGACCTCGGCGCGGAGGGCAGGCGTCCGCGGTCCGGTCCGCGGGCCCCGGCG
>NZ_LIRG01000884.1 GCF_001419695.1 Streptomyces prasinopilosus | reverse complement strand
CGACGGGGTGGTCGGCGCGGGCGGTCATGCGTACGAGGGTATGCGGGCGTCCGGACGGGCCCGGACCGGCCGGTGCCGGTCTCTCGCGCGCCCGGTACGCCCGGTACGCCTCCCCTACGCCCTCTACACCCCACACTCGAACGGTTGAGCGAGATTCGGTAATGATTCGGCAAAGTCCCGGTCCGGGGAGGCCGCCGGGAAATGGGAACACACCCTTCCGGCGTTGGGGACCTGGGAGGCGTACCGCATGCCCCCGAAGCCACGCCCGCAGCGAGGAGGACCGGCACGTGAGCCAGTACATCGCCAGGCTCGGGCGGCGCTCCCCCGCCGCACCCCCGCGGTTGCGGCTGCACCGCAGGCCCCGCCGGGTGGCGATGCTCTCCGTGCACACCTCCCCGCTCCACCAGCCGGGCACCGGGGACGCCGGAGGCATGAACGTCTACATCGTGGAGCTCGCCCAGCGCCTCGCCGCGATCAACATCGAGGTCGAGATCTTCACGCGCGCGACCGCCGCCGCCCTCCCGCCCACCGTCGACCTGGCGCCCGGTGTCCTCGTCCGGCACGTCGACGCGGGACCCTACGAAGGCCTCGCCAAGGAGGAGCTGCCGGCCCAGCTGTGCGCCTTCACGCACGGGGTGATGCAGGCGTGGGCGGGTCACCGGCCCGGGTACTACGACCTGGTCCACTCCCACTACTGGCTCTCCGGCCACGTCGGCTGGCTCGCCGCCCAGCGCTGGGGCGTCCCCCTGGTGCACGCCATGCACACCATGGCCAAGGTCAAGAACGCCAGCCTCGCCGCCGGCGACACCCCCGAACCGGCCGCCCGCGTCATCGGCGAGACGCAGATCGTCGCCGCCGCGGACCGGCTGATCGCCAACACCGCCGAGGAGGCGGACGAGCTCGTCCGGCACTACCAGGCCGAGCGGGACAAGGTCGCCGTCGTCCACCCCGGCGTCAACCTCTCCCGCTTCCGCCCCTTCCCCGAGGGCTCCCGCCCGTTCCGTCCGGGGGACGCCCCCACCGCACGAGCCGCCGCGCGCGCCCGCCTCGGCCTGCCCCAGGACGCCCTGATACCGCTCTTCGCGGGCCGCATCCAGCCCCTCAAGGCCCCGGACGTGCTGCTCCGCGCGGTCGCCGTCCTGCTCGACGAACGTCCCGAGCTGCGCTCGAGGATCTGCGTCCCCGTGGTCGGCGGTCCCAGCGGCAGCGGCCTCGCCAAGCCCGAGGGGCTGCAGAAGCTGGCCGCCCGCCTGGGCATCACCGACGTCGTGCGGTTCTGTCCGCCGGTCGGGCAGGAGCAGCTCGCGGACTGGTTCCGGGCCGCGTCCGTCCTCGTCATGCCCTCCTACAGCGAGTCCTTCGGGCTGGTCGCCATAGAGGCGCAGGCGGCCGGCACCCCGGTGCTCGCGGCCTCGGTCGGCGGGCTGCCGGTGGCCGTGCGGGACGGGGAGACCGGCTTCCTCGTCCAGGGCCACGACCCGCGGGCGTACGCGCGCGTGCTGCGCGACTTCGCGGACGCGCCGCACCTCGCCGACCGGATGGGCGAGGCCGCCGCCCTGCACGCCCGGGGCTTCGGCTGGGACCGGGCGGCCGCCGCCACGGCCGACGTCTACACGGCCGCGACGCAGGCGCACCGCCGTCACGTACGCTCCCACCATGGCTGACAGGGCGACGGAGGCGACGGAAGCGGAGCGGCGGGCGGCACGGGTCGTCGAGGACGTGCTGAAGGACGCCGAACTCGACTGGGAGAGCCCGGCCCCCGGAACGTACGTGGTGAAGCTGCCCGGCACCCGCAAGCTGTCCACGACGGTCTCCCTGATCGTCGGCCGCCACTCGCTCTCCCTCAACGCCTTCGTCGTCCGCCACCCCGACGAGAACGAGGCCGGCGTCCACCGCTGGCTCCTCGAACGCAACCTCAAGCTGTACGGCGTGGGATACGCCGTGGACCCGCTCGGCGACATCTACGTCACCGGCCGTTTCCCGCTGGCCGCCGTCACCCCCGACGAGGTCGACCGGCTGCTCGGCCAGGTCCTGGAGGCCGCCGACGGGAGCTTCAACACGCTCCTCGAACTCGGCTTCGCCACCGCGATCCGCAAGGAGCACGCCTGGCGGGTCTCGCGCGGCGAGTCGACCCGGAACCTGGACGCGTTCGCCCGGCTGATCGAGCGGCCCTCGGGCGGGTAGGAACCGCGCGGCCCGCAGCAGGAATTCCGAACGTGGGTGCGGAATCGGGCTGTACGGGTTGCCCGAAGACCACCGTGAAGGCCACCACCGACGGCTACGGGCGCTGGACGTTCGGCGAGACGTCCACGACCGGCGGGGCGACGGCGGCGGGCGACCACGTCGACGTGAAGTGACGCGGCGACGGCCCGTCACGACCGCCGCCCGGCCGGTCGGGCATGCCGGCCGTTCAGCCGTTCAGCCGTTCGGTTGTCCGGCCGTCCGGGGACGGTGGCCCGCTCGCCCAGGGGCTACCGGCCCTCCGCGCGGTAACGGCCCGGTGTGACGCCGACCAGTCTCCGGAAGTGCCGCGTGAGATGGGCCTGGTCGTGGAAACCGGTGGCCGCCGCGACCTCGCCCGGCGCCCGGCCGTCGAGCAGCAGCCGGCGGGCCCGCCCCACCCGGCGGGACGTCAGGTACTGGTGCGGGGCGATGCCGTAGGCGCCGCTGAACGCCCGTACCAGGTGGGCGGGATGGGCGGCCAGCAGTCCCGCGGCCTCCGCCAGGACGAGACCCTCCACGACCCGCTCGTCGAGCAGCTCCCGCAGCCGCCGCGCGAGGACGGGGTCCCGCCGGGGCTCCGGTGCGCCGGCCCGGGACCGCAGGTGGGCCCGCAGCCGCTCCCCGACGAGCGTCAGCCTGCTCTCCGCCTCGAACTCGTCCCCGGCCCCCGCGAGCGCCGCGTGCACCTGCCCGACACGCCGCCGCAGCAGCGGATCGCGCAGGTCGGGGCGGTCGACGGCGGCCCCGATCAGCTCGTCCCCGAGGTGCGTCCCGTCGAGGTACAGCACCCGCTTGCGGAAGCCGTCCGGGGTGGCGGGGGCACCGTTGTGCGGAACGTGCGGCGGCAGCAGGGAGACGGTGTCGTGCGGGGTGCCGTGCTCGTGCCGGTCCAGGTCGTACCGTACGGCGCCGTCGTCGACGACGAGCAGCGTCCAGGCGTCGTGGACGTGCATCGGATAGGCGTACTCGGTGAAGTGGGCGTGGAACACCTCGACGACCCCCGGAACCCGGGGCCGCCAGGCGGAAACGATCCGCTCGGGGCGATCCGCGCGCGCTGCGGCCATGCAAAGAACGTACAAGACGGGGGCGTGCGCCGACCGGCAGTCTCAGTCCATGAGCACACGGTCCATGAGCACACGGTCCATGAGTACACGCTTCGACACGAAGATCGCCGTCCTGCTGCGCGAGGACCTGGAGACCTGGCAGCGCCTCAACGTCACCGCGTTCCTGGTCAGCGGCCTGGGCAGCCGGGTCCCCGAACTGATCGGCGAGCCCTACGAGGACGCGGACGGCGTGGCCTACCTGCCGATGTTCCGCCAGCCGGTACTGGTCTTCGAGGGCACCGAGGAGACCCTGACGGCGGCCCACACGCGGGCGCTGTCCCGCGCGCTGCCGCGCGCCCTGTTCACCGGCGACCTGTTCTCCACGGGCCACGACGACGCCAACCGCGCGGCGGTACGGGCGGTGCCCACGGCGGACCTGGACCTGGTCGGCCTGGCCGTCCAGGTCCAGGTCCGCCGTG
>NZ_LIRG01000883.1 GCF_001419695.1 Streptomyces prasinopilosus | reverse complement strand
CCGGCCGGATCTGCTCGCGGAGCTGAAGTCGGCCTGGGAGGAGGTCGACAGCGGTCTGCTGCCGTACCCGGCGGCCTGACCCCGGCCGGGGACGCCGCGTGCGGGGGCGACCGCCGCCGCGGCCTCCCCCGGGGGCGCGGTCACGGAGCGGGGGACGGGCGGGGCGTCGGCCGACGGAGTGGTGCGACGCCCGCGGTCCGGACCCGTCACCGGTCGCAGCCGCAGGTCGTAGGTCCAAAGACCGGGCCCGGTCCGGCCAAAACTCGGTGGGCAGTGCCCGTCGCGATCCGTAGGCTCACTGCCGATGGCCACGACACCCCCACCCCTCGAAACGCGCGAAGCGACCGAAGCGACCGAAGCGACCGAAGCGACCGAAGCACGATCCACGGTTCGTGCGTTGCTGCGGCTGTGGCCGTACGTACGGCCCGTGCGGGCACGGCTGTTCACCGCCGCCTTCGTCGCGATCCTCGCCTCGTGCATCGGCCTGGTCATCCCCCTGGTCCTGAAGTGGATGGTGGACGGCCCCATCGCCGGCCGGGACCCGGCGGGTGTGTGGCTCGGCGCGCTGTACCTGCTGCTGCTCGGGCTCGCGGAGGCGCTGCTGTTCGGGCTCCGGCGGTGGCTGGTGGCACGCCCGCTGGCGGGCGTGGAGGCGGGGATGCGGGCGGACCTGTACCGGCGTCTGCAGCGGCTGCCGGTGGCGTTCCACGACCGCTGGCCGTCGGGACAGCTGCTGTCCCGGGGGACCACGGATCTGATGCTGGTGCGCATGTTCCTGGCCTTCCCCCTGACGTTCCTGCTGGTCAACGGGGTGACGATCCTGGTCGGTGTGGTCATCATGCTGCTCCAGGACTGGGCTCTGGGGCTGGTGGTCCTGATTCCGGTCGTGCCGGTGATGGTCATCTGCGTGGCCTTCGAGAAGCGGTACTCCGAGGCGTCGCGGCTCGCCCAGGACCAGGTCGGCGATCTGACGACGGTCGTCGAGGAGAGCGTGCTCGGCATCCGTGTCATCAAGGGGTTCGGACGGCACCGCAGCCAGGCGCGGACGTTCCGGAAGCTGTCCGGGGACCTGCGCGGCACCGAGCTGCGCAAGGCCCGGCTGCTGGGCGCCATCATGAGCGTCATCGTGACGCTCCCGGAGCTGGCCATCGGCACGACCCTGGTGTGGGGCACCGTGCGGGTGGCCGACGGGGACCTGTCCGCGGGCACCCTGGTGGCGTTCCTGTCGACGGCCCTGGCACTGCGCTGGCCCGTGGACTCGATCGGTTTCCTGCTGGCGATGAGCCAGGAGGCGGCGACCGCGACCGAGCGGTACTTCGAGGTGATGGACGCCGAGGAGGAGGGGCGGGGCCCCGACGGCGCGCGGACACCGGCCGCCCCCGGGGGCGGCGGCGGACTGCGCTTCCACGGCGTCACCTTCCGCTACCCCGACGCCCCTTCCGGGTCCCCGCCCGTCCTGGACCGGGTCGACCTGCACATCCGGCCCGGTGAGTCGATGGCCCTGGTCGGCGCGACCGGCAGCGGCAAGTCGCAGTTGTTCAACGTCCTCGCCGGAGCCGTCATCTCGGAGACCGGCGTACGGCGTCCGACCACCGCCGCGCCCATCGCGTGCAGTTGGAGCGACGGCGCCGCGGGCCTCATCGAACGGCTCGGCATCCCGCCCCGGCTGCGCCGGCGCCCGCTGCAGGCGACGGCGGACGCGGACGAGCAGCTGCGCGGACTCGTCCTCGTCGACCTGCCGGACCACGACTCGGCGGCCGTCCAGCACCGCGAACAGGTCGACCGGGTGCTGGCCCTGGTCGACGCCGTCATCTGGGTCGTCGACCCGGAGAAGTACGCCGACGCGATGCTCCACGAGCGGTACCTGCGGCCCATGGCGGCCCACGCGGAGGTCATGTTCGTCGTCCTCAACCAGATCGACCGGCTGCCCGGAGAGGCCGCCGAACAGGTCCTGGACGATCTGCGCCGCCTGCTCGACGA
>NZ_LIRG01000882.1 GCF_001419695.1 Streptomyces prasinopilosus | reverse complement strand
GGCTGCGGCTGGTCGGCGGGGCGGCCGGAGCAGGGGGCGAGCCCGTCCAGGTTCCCGGGAACCTGGCCGCCCGCGCGGCTGATCTCCAGCTTGATCCGGTCGATGAGCACCTTGCGCCGGTCCTTGAGCGGACCCAGGATGGCGTTCTGGACGTACTGCGCGTCCCCGGCCTGCGCCTGGCGCGTGGTGACCAGGCGCTGGTAGGCGTCGGTGATCTGCTGGTCCATCGAGGCCAGTTCACCGTCCACCTCACCGCGGGCCGGGTCCGGCACGTCGGGGAGCTGCTGGCCCACGTCCGGGCAGTCGATCGTGGCGATCTGCTGTGCCGCGTTCGCCTTCGTCTGATTCTGCGCCTGGCCCGACTCGCCGGCCGAGGCGTAGAAGTTCGCCCAGATCAGCCCGCCCCCGCCGAGCGCTAGGGCTGCCGACGCGGCCACGGCTTTGGTGGCCAACGGCATGCGGCGTTTTCTTGTATTGCGTCCCATGGAACTCCTCTGACTTCCTTGCGGGGCATCCCTTGCGGGGCATCGAGGCGCCCGACAGGAGTGAAGCGGCTCCCTTGAGTACGGGGACCGCCCCGCGGGTGTTCAGCCGTCACGGGAATTGATGAGAAGTTCTTGCGGAACTCCGGTTTCAACAGCCCTCGGCACACGAGGAGTTGTGGATCAACCGCGTCCGGTGAGAGGGCACGGGGCGGGTGGGGCCGGTTTCACCGGCCCTGGTCGAGATGGGCGAGAACCGCCAGGACCCGCCGGTTGTCGTCCTCCGAGACCTCCAGGCCCAGTTTGGCGAAGATGTTCGCGGTGTGCTTGGCGACGGCCCGTTCCGTCACCACCAGCTTCCCGGCGATCGCCGCGTTGGACCGGCCCTGGGCCATCTCCTCCAGCACTTCCCGCTCCCGGGGCGTCAGCCGCGCCAGCGGCCGCTCGTCACCCGGCCCGCGCGCCAGCAACTGCTGGATCACCTGAGGGTCCATCGCCGTGCCCCCCGCCGCCACCCGCCGCACGGCGTCGACGAACTGCCCGGCGTCGAACACCCGGTCCTTCAGCAGGTAGCCCACCGCGCCACTGCCGTCGGCCAGCAGCTCCCGCGCGTACAGCTGCTCGACGTGCTGCGACAGCACCAGCACCGGCAGACCGGGCCGCCGCCGGCGGGCCTCGAGCGCGCACTGCAGTCCTTCGTCGGTGTGCGTCGGCGGCAGGCGGACGTCGACGACGGCGACGTCCGGGTCGAGCTCCGCCAGCGCGCGGCCGAGTTCGGGCCCGGACTCCACCGCCGCGGCGATCTCGAAGCCGTGGGCCTCCAGGAGCCGGACCAGCCCGTCGCGCAGCAGGAACAGGTCTTCGGCTAGGACAACTCGCAAGGGATCTCCAGGGTGACCATGGTGGGGCCGCCCACGGGACTGCTGACGGCGAGGACGCCGTCGAATGTACCCAGCCGCCGCTCCACCCCGGCCAGCCCCGAACCGGCCCCGATCACCGCACCGCCCCTGCCGTTGTCGGTGACGCTCACCCGCACGCATCCCCCGGCGTGGTGCAGGTCGACCCAGATCCGGTCCGCCCCCGCGTGCTTCACCGCGTTGGTGAGCACCTCGCTGACGGCGAAGTACGCGGCCGACTCCACCGGCGCACCGGCCCGTCCCGGCAGGTCCACGCTCACCTCGGTGGCCACCGGGAGCCGCAGCGCCAGCGCCCGCACCGCGTCGCCCAGGCCGCGCTCCGCCAGCACCGGCGGATGGATGCCGCGCACCAGTTCACGCAGTTCCGCCAGTGCTTCCGCCGACGACCTGCGGGTCTGCGCGATCAACTGCCGTGCTTTCTCCGGGTCCTTGTCGAGCAGTGCCTCGATGGTGCCCAGGTCCATGCCCATCGCGACCAGCCGGGCCTGTGCCCCGTCGTGCAGATCCCGCTCGATGCGCCGGAGTTCGGCGGCCGAGGTGTCCACCGCGTCCCGCCGGGTCTCCGTCAGCACCCGGACGCGCTCCTCCAGTTCCCCCTGGCCGGGGGAGAGGACGGCACGGGTGAGCCGGTAGTGCGCGGACAGCGCCCGCGGGCTGAGGAAGTGGCCGAGGAAGAGCAGAACGAGGGCCAGCGCCCCCGCGCCGAGCGCGGACGCCTGGCCGCCGACCGGGACGAAGCCGTACCAGTACGGGTCCGGCATCACCCGCCACAGCCCGGCCGCGAGCGCGAACCCCTCCAGCGGGTACAGCAGCAGCACGGCGGGCAGCAGCGCGGTGACGAACCCCGCGGTCATGTCGACCGGCAGCCACAGCAGTTCCCGCCAGGTCGCCGGGTCGCGGAGCATCCCGAAGGTGCGCGCCCACAAAGTGGCGTCCTTCGGCACCGGCCGGTACGCGGGCGGGATGCGCACCCCGCCCCACTCCGCGGCCAGCACCCGCCGCCGGTTCACGTAGGTCCGGGCCCCCTTCAGCACGTACGGCGTGGTGACGAGGCCGACGCCGGCCGGGATCAGCGCGATCGACACCAGGGTCAGGGTGAAGGCGAACACCGACAGCGGGAGCGAGACCAGGGCCAGTCCCAGCCCCCGCAGTGCCCCCTTCAGAAGGCCTTCGGTGCGCCGTTCGCGTCCGCCCCTCCGCGCGGTCCCGTTCCGGGCCCCGCTCCCGGTCTCCGGACCCGTGCCCGCCGCGTTCGTGAGGTCCATGAGCGTCGGGTCACCGCTCGCGCGGTCCGTGGTCCCGTGGCCGGTGGCTCCGCGCTCCGTGGCTCCGCGCTCCGTGGTCCCGCGCTCGGCGGCCCCGCGCTCCGTGCTCCTGCGCTCCGTGGTCATGGCGTCAGTCTGGCCGAGCGACCGCACCCGGTCACGGGGCCGAACCCCCGATGCGGGGGTGGTGCTGCCTACACCCCCTCCCCGCCTCCGTCCGGTCCCCGGGTCTCCGCCAGCACCTTCGCCTCCGTCTTCGGGTCGAGCCCCACGGCCGTCCGGTCCCGGCGCCGGGGCGCGGTCCCGCCGAGATCCCGGAGCCAGCGCCAGGTGTCGGCCGCGGTCCCGGTGACGGGACGGCAGCGCAGCCCCGTCGCGAGCGCCCGGGAGACGTCCGTGGCGTGCATCGCGCCGTGCGACTCGCTGTCCGGCGGCACCCAGACCGGCAGCTGCGTCCACGGCTCGACGCCCGCCCGCAGGATCGCCTCCGGCGCGGTCCACCGCAGCTCGGCCGAGCCCCCGGTCACCTCCGCGCACGCCTCCAGCAGCGTGCCCATGGTCTCGTGCCCCGACGGGCCGGTCAGGTTGTACGGTCCGCCGAGCCCCTGTTCGGCCGCCCCGAGGATCCACTCGGCGAGGTCGCGGACGTCGACGTACTGGAGGGGCAGGTCGCGCGGGCCCGGGGCGAGGACCGGGCCGCCGCGGGCCATCCGGTTCAGCCACCAGGGCAGCCGGCCGACGTTCTCGTACGGCCCGAGGATCAGCCCCGCCCGCACCAGCACCGACCGGTCGGCGCCGAAGGCCTCCACGGCGGCCAGTTCACCGCCCCGCTTGTCCCGCGCGTAGTCGGTGCGGCCGGCGTCCGCGCGGGCGCCCGCCACCACGGGAGCCTCCTCGGTGGCCCCGGCGGGCGCGGGCCACTCGTACACCGAACGGCTCGACACGTACACGTACCGGCCGGCGCGCTCCCGCAGCAGCCGTGCCGCGTCGCGGACGGCGCGCGGGGCCGCCGACCAGGTGTCGACGACGACGTCCCACGTGCCGTCCACCCCGTCCAGGGCGGCCAGGCCGCCCTGGACGGGGTGG
>NZ_LIRG01000881.1 GCF_001419695.1 Streptomyces prasinopilosus | reverse complement strand
TCAGCATCCAGATCGTCTCCCGGGCCCGCCGGGCCGGACTGGCGCTGACCACCAAGGACGTCTTCCGCCACCAGACCGTCGCCGAACTCGCCCTGCGCGTCACCGAGGCGGCACCGGCCGCGGCGGAGGCGTCCGTGCCCGCCGAGGCCCCGCTCACCCCGATCCAGCGCTGGTACCTCGACGGCCGCCGCCCCGGCGACCCACTGCGCTTCACCATGTCGCAGCACCTCGAACTCGCCCCCGGCACCGACCTGTCCGCCCTGCGCCCCGCCGTGGACGCCCTCGTCCGCCACCACCCGGCCCTGCGCACCCGCTTCGGCCGCACCGACGACGGCGGCTGGTACCAGGAGGTCCTGCCGGACGTCCCCGAAGGCGTCCTCACCCACCACGACGCGACCGGCCTGGACGGCCCCGCGCTGGAGGCCGAGACGGCGCGCGCGGCGGACGAGGCCCGGGACTCCCTCGACCCGGCCCGGGGACGGGTGGCGCGCGTCCTGCTCCTCGACCGCGGCCCGGACCTGCCCGCGCACCTCCTGATCACCGTCCACCACCTGGTCGTCGACGGCGTCTCCTGGCGGATCCTGCTGGCCGACCTGGAGACCGCCCACCGCGCGGCCGCGGACGGCCGTCCCGTCGAACTTCCTTTGGCCGGAACCCCGTTCGGCCACTGGGCGGCCCGGCTGGAGGCGCACACCCGGTCCGGCGCCCTGGACGGCGACCTCCCGTACTGGGAGCGCACCGCGCAGGCCCCCGCCGGCCTGCCCGCGGGCCGGCCCGGCCCGGACACCCACGGCACCGCCGCCACGGTCACCGTGGAGCTGGACCCGGAGACGACCGAGGCCCTGCTGCGCCGGGTCCCGGAGACCTACCGCACCCAGGTCAACGACGTCCTGCTCAGCGCGCTGGGCCGCACCCTGGCCCGCTGGTGCGGACGCGACACCGTGCTGGTCGGCGTGGAGGGCCACGGCCGCGAGGACCTCTTCGACGACGTGGACCTCTCCCGGACGGTCGGCTGGTTCACCGCCGAGTTCCCCCTCGCGCTGACCGTCGACCCCGACGCCGGCTGGCACGACACCCTGCGCTCGGTCAAGGAGCAGCTGCGCGCGGTGCCGCTGCACGGCCTGAGCCACGGCGCGCTGCGCCACCTGCTGCCCGGCAGCCCCCTGGCCGGCACTCCCGCGCCGCAGGTCGGCTTCAACTACCACGGCCGGTGGGACACCGGCCGCGCGGACGGCGGCCTCTACGGAGCCGGCCTGCCCCCGGCCGGCTCCGACACCGACCCCGACGCGCCCCGCCCCTACCCGCTGGACGTCACCGGCGTGGTCCAGGACGGCCGCCTCGAACTGGGCTGGACCTACCCGCCGGCCGTCTACGACGAGTCCACCGTCCGCGAACTCGCCGACGGGATGTGCGCGGCGCTGCGTGACATCGCGGCCCACTGCGCCCGCCCGGACGCGGGCGGCCGCACCCCGTCGGACTTCCCGCTCGCCGGGCTCGGCCAGAGCGAGCTGGACCGCCTCGTGGGCGACGGCCGGCACGTGGCCGACGTCCTGCCGCTGACGCCCCTGCAGGCAGGGATGCTCTTCCACGGCCTGGTGGACACCGCGGGCGCCTACTTCGACCGCACGGCCGTACGCCTGTCCGGGGTGGCCGACCCGCAGGCCTTCGCCGCGGCCTGGCAGCAGGTCGCCGACCGCACCGAGGCCCTGCGCACCAGCGTCCACTGGCAGAACCTGCCGCACCCGGTCCAGGTCGTCCACCACCGCGCGGAGCTGCCCGTCACCCACCTGGACTGGCGGCACCTGAGCCCCGGGCAGCGCGAGAGGGAGACCGAGGCCCTGCTGGCCGCCGACCGCGCGGCGGGCATGGACCTCACCACCGCACCCCTCACCCGCGTCACCCTGGCCGCGCTGCCCGGCGACGAGATCCTGCTGCTGTGGTCCTCCCACCACCTGATCCTGGACGGCTGGAGCACCGGACAGCTGCTCACCGAGGTCTGCGAGCGCTACGCCGCGCTCACCGGCGGCCGCGAAGCCCCCGCGCCCGTCAGGCGCCCGTTCGCCGACTTCCTGCACTGGCTGCGCGAACAGGACGAGGCCGCGGCCGAGGCGTACTGGGCCGACGCCCTCGCGGGCTTCCCGACCCGCACCCCGCTGCCGTACGACCGCACACCGGCCGAGGCGCACCGCGCCCGCGCCGCCGCCACGGTCCACCGGCACCTGGACGCGCACGTGTCGGCGCGGCTGCGGGAGACGGCGGCACGCGCCGGGCTGACGGTGAACACCGTCGTCGAGGGCGCCTGGGCCCTGCTGCTGGCCCGCCACGGCGGACGCGACGACGTCGTGTTCGGCACGACCGTCTCCGGCCGTCCGGCCGAACTGCCGGGCGTGGAGGCGATGACCGGCATGTTCATCAACACCGTGCCCACCCGCGTCCGGGTCACGGGCGGGGGAGCGGCGTCCTGGCTGCGGGACGTGCAGGAGCGGCAGAGCGACGCCCGGCGCTTCGACTTCCTCGCGCTGCCCCGCATCCAGGCGCTGAGCGGGATCCCGGCGGGCGAGGCGCTGTTCGACAGCATGGTGGTCTTCGAGAACTACCCCGTCGACGAGTCCGCCACGGCCCGCACGGGCGTACGCGTCGAGGAGGTGCGGGCCGACGACGCGCCGACCTTCCCGCTGTGCCTGCGCGCCCACCTCGGCGACCGGCTCGGCATCGACCTCGCCTACGACGCCGACCTGTTCGACGCGGACACGGCCGAACGCCTCGCGGCCCGGCTCACGGTCCTGCTGACCGCCCTCGCCGACGCCGTCGGGACCGACGCGGACGTGACCGGCCTGCCGCTGCTGACCGGGGACGACCGCGCCCTGCTCCGGCGGTGGAACACCACCGCGCGGCGGACGGCGCCGCGCAGCCCCGTCGACCTGTTCGCCGAACAGGTCCGCCGCACCCCCGACGCGCCCGCCCTGCGCGACGGCGGCACGGAGCTGACGTACCGCGGCCTCGACGCGTGGTCCGACGCCGTCGCGTCCCGGCTCCTCGCCGACGGTCTGCGGACGGAGGACCGGGTGGCGCTGACGATGGACCGCGGCGCCGAACTCGTCGTCGCCCAGCTCGCCGTCCTCAAGGCGGGCGGCGCCTACGTGCCGGTGGACGCCCGCGCCCCCGGGGAGCGGCGCCGGGCGCTGATCGCGCGGGCGGGCGCGACGGCCGGGCTGACCGCCGGGGACGTCGCCGCCGCACGCACCCCCGTACCGGGCGCGCCCGCCGCCGTCCCCGCGGACGCCGACCGGCCGGCGTACGTGATGTTCACCTCCGGGTCGACCGGTGAGCCCAAGGCGGTCGCGGTGCGCCACCGCGACGTGGCCGCCCTCGCCACCGACAGCCGCTTCACCGGCGGCGTGTGCGAGCGGGTGCTGCTGCACTCCCCGGTGGCCTTCGACGCCGCCACCTTCGAGGTGTGGGCGCCCCTGCTGAACGGCGGCTGCGTGGTCGTGGCACCGCCCCGGCCCGTGGACGCGGCGCTGCTGCGGGACCTGGTCCGGGACGGCGGCCTGAGCGCGCTGTGGCTGACCGCCGGCCTCTTCCGGCTGCTGGCGCAGGACGCGCCGGACTGCTTCGCCGGCCTGCGCCAGGTGTGGACGGGCGGCGACGTGGTGCCCGCCGCGGCCGTGCGCCGCGTGCTGTCCGCCTGCCCCGGCCTGACCGTCGTGGACGGCTACGGCCCCACCGAGACCACGACGTTCGCGACGTCCTTCGCGCTCACCGACGCGGCGGCCGTCCCGGACACCGTGCCCATCGGCCACCCGCTCGACGACATGCGGGTCCACGTCCTCGACGGCCGGCTGCGGCCCGTGCCGCCGGGCTGCGCCGGCGAGCTGTACCTCGCCGGCGAGGGCGTGGCGCGCGGCTACCTGGGCCGCCCCGGCGACACCGCCGCCCGCTTCCTCGCCGACCCCGCCGGACCGCCCGGCACGCGCATGTACCGCACCGGCGACCTGGCCCGCCGCCGCCCCGACGGCACGGTCGAGTTCCTGGGCCGCGCCGACGACCAGGTGAAGATCC
>NZ_LIRG01000880.1 GCF_001419695.1 Streptomyces prasinopilosus | reverse complement strand
TGCTCACCGCCCCGCCGGACCCCGACACCACCGCCTACGTCCTGTACACCTCCGGCTCCACCGGCCGCCCCAAGGGCGTCACCGTGACCCACAGATCCCTGGCGAACCTCCTGGCGGGTCACCGCGAGGGCTTCGTCGCCGAAGCGGGCGGCGGGCCGCTGCGGGTGGCGCTGACGGCGTCGTTCTCCTTCGACACCTCACTGGAGGGCGTGCTGCTGATGGCCGACGGCCACCCGCTGCACCTGGTCGACGAGACGACCCGGCTGGACGCCGCCGCGCTGGTCGAGTACGTCGTCGAGCACCGCGTCGACTTCCTCGACCTGACCCCCACCCACCTGCGCCAGCTGCTGCCCGCCGGACTGCTCACCGACCCGCGCCACCGCCCCCGGGTGCTGATGCTCGGCGGCGAGGCCGTCGGACCCGGCCTGTGGCGGGAGCTGGCCGAACGGCGGGACGTGGCCGCGTACAACTTCTACGGGCCCACCGAGTGCACGGTCGACGCCCTCGCCTGCCGCATCGGGGGCGACGGCCGCCCCACCGTGGGCCGGCCGCTCGCCAACGTGCGCGCCCACGTCCTCGACGACCGGCTGCGGCCCGTGCCGCCCGGAGTCGGCGGCGAGCTGTACCTGGCCGGCGTGCAGCTGGCGCGCGGCTACGCCGGCCGGCCGGGACTGACCGCCGCGCGGTTCCTGCCCGACCCGTTCGGCCCGCCCGGCACCCGCATGTACCGCACCGGCGACCTGGCCCGCTGGACCGCCGACGGACGCCTGGACTACCTGGGACGCGCCGACGACCAGGTCAAGGTGCGCGGTCACCGCATCGAGCCCGGCGAGGTCGAGGCGGCCCTGACGGACCTGCCCGAGGTCACCGCCGCCGCGGTCGTCGCCGTCACCGACCCGCACGGCCACACCCGGCTCGCCGCCTACCTGGTCCCCGCCGACCGCGCCGCGGGGCTCGCCGCGGGCGAGGTGCGGGCGGCCTGCCGGCGCGTGCTGCCCGACCACATGGTGCCGTCCTCCTTCACCGTGCTCGACGCCCTGCCGATGACCGTCAGCGGCAAGGTCGACCGGCGCGCCCTGCCCGCCCCCGACCTCGACGCAGGCGCGCGCGACAAGGAGTTCGTCGCCCCGCGCACCCCCGAGGAGGAGACCCTCGCCCGCATCTGGGCCGAGGTGCTGGGCGCGCGCCGGGTCGGCGTGACGGACAACTTCTTCGAGCTGGGCGGCGACTCCATCCTCAGCATCCAGGCCGTCTCCCGCGCCCGCGCGGCGGGCCTGCACCTGACCTCACGGGACGTCTTCCGCCACCAGACCGTCGCCGACCTCGCCGCCGCCGCGTCCGCGCACACCGCCGAAGCGCCCGCGCCCCCGCGGCCGCGCGAGGAGGGCCCGGCACCGCTGACGCCGATCCAGGAGTGGTTCTTCGCCACCCACGGCCCGCTGCGCCACTTCAGCATGTCGATGCTGCTGGACCTGCCGCACGACCTGGACGAACCGGCCCTGGAACGCGCCCTGGAGGCTCTGGTCGCCCACCACCCCGCGCTGCGCACCCGCTTCGCCCGCTCGGGGGACACCTGGCGCCAGCACCCCGGCGACGGCCCGGCCACCGGCCTGCTCACCCGCCACGACCCCTCCCGCGCCGCCGACCCGGCGACCGCCCGCGAGGAAGCCGCCGAGGCGGCCCGGGCCGCCCTCGACCCGGAGACCGGCGCCCTGCTGCGCGCCGTCCTGCTGCCGTCCCCCGACGGCGAGCGCCCCCAGCTCTTCCTCACCGCCCACCACCTGGCGGTGGACAGCGTCTCCTGGCGCATCCTCCTCGCCGACCTCGACCGGGCCTACCGGCAGGCGGCCCGGGGCGGGACGGTCGACCTGGAGCCCGTCCCCACGCCGTTCGCCGACTGGGCCGCGCACCTGTCCCGGCGCACCCGCTCCGGCGACCTCGACGCCGACCTGGCGCACTGGACGGCCGAGGCCGCCGAACCCCGCACCCCGCTGCCCGTGGACCGCCCCGGCACCCCGCTCGCCGGCTCGTTCCGCACGCTCCGCACCCGCGTGGACCGCGCCACCACCGACGCCCTCCTGCGCCGGGTGCCCGCGGTCTACCGCACCCGGGTCAACGACGTCCTGCTCAGCGCCCTGGGCCGGGTCCTCGCCGACTGGACGGGCACCGGGCGGGTCACCGTCGCCCTGGAGGGCCACGGCCGCGAGGACGACACGCTGGACCTGTCCCGCACGGTGGGCTGGTTCACCACCCAGTACCCCGTCACCCTCACCCCCGCCGGACCGCCCGGCGCGCCCGACTGGGGCACCACCCTCAAGACGGTGAAGGAACGGCTGCGGGCCGTCCCCCGGCACGGCCTGGGCTACGAGGCCCTGGCCCGCCTCGGCTCGCCCGACCCGGCCGCCCGCGCCCTGCGGGACCTGCCGCTGCCGCAGGTCTGCTTCAACTACCACGGCCAGTGGGAGGCCGGCGACGGACGGGACTTCGCCCCGGCGGGCGAGGCGCCCGGCCGGGACATCGCCGCCGACCGGCCGCCGGCCCACCTGCTGGACATATCCGCCGTGGTCGCCGGCGGCGAACTGGAGATCACCTGGCACTACAGCGACCGGGTGCACGACGAGGACACCGTCCGCACCCTCGCCGACGGCATGACCCGCGCGCTCGCCGACATCACCGCGCACTGCGCCCGCCCCGACGCGGGCGGACGCACCCCGTCCGACTTCCCGCTGGCCCGCCTCGACCAGGACCGCCTGGACCGGCTGGCCGGCGACGGGCGGGACGTGGAGGACGTCCTGCCGCTGACCCCGCTCCAGGAGGGCATGCTCTTCCACCGGCTGGTCG
>NZ_LIRG01000088.1 GCF_001419695.1 Streptomyces prasinopilosus | reverse complement strand
CCGGCCCGTGCTCCGCGGCCGGGCCCGCGGCGGGGGCGGCGTCCACCGGCCGCGGAGCACGGGCCGGGACGGGCACGGCGGCGGGTGCCCCCGCCGCCCCCGGCGCACCGGACCCGTCCGGCAGGCCGGACGTACCCGGCGCGGGATACTTCGCCGCCCAGCCCTTCAGGAGCCGCTGGTACGCCTCCAGACGGGGCGGTTTGGGCTCGGAGCGGCCGTTCTCCCAGTTCTTGACGCTCTGCGTCGACGTCTTCAGCGCGGCCGCGAGGCGGGCCTGCGTGATGCCGGCGGCCTCGCGCAGGCGGGCGCGCTCCGCCGGGGACGGGAGCTGGGGCTCCTCCTCCAGCAGCGCGTCGACCGACGCGAACAGCTCTTCCTCGGTGGCCATGGCGGTCTCCTTCCGCGCCTCGACCCTAGCGGACCTTACCCTCCCGTTTAACCCGTCCCTGTAACCCGTTCGAGTACCGGGGGAGGGTGCCTCAGGGGCCTCCGGCCGAGGCGCCGGCACGGACCGGAAGGGGGCGGTCGCACAGGACGGAGAGACAGGGCGGCGGCACGGCGCGGAGCCCCTCACGGGCCGCCCGCCGGACGATCCTCCCCACCTCTTCGATCTTGCTTCGCAGATCGTTCTGTTGGAGGCTGAGGCATGCAGAATCTGCCGACATTCGTTTTAATCCACGGGGCTTTCGCGAACTCGTTCTCCTTCGCGCCGCTGCAGGCGGAGCTGGCCCTGCTGGGGCACCGCTCGGCCGCGGTCGACCTGCCGGGGCACGGGTTCGAGGCGACCTTCCCCGTCTCCTACCAGGCGCCCCAGGACCTCGGTGCCCTCGCCGTGGAACCGGGGGGCATCAAGGGAGTCACGCTCGCGGACAACGCCGCCCGCGTGATCGAGGTCCTGGAGCGGGCCAAACGGAACGGGCCCACCGTCCTCGTCGCCCACAGCAGGGGCGGTGTCACGGCCACCGCCGTCGCCAACGCCCGGCCCGAGCTGATCGACCGGATCGTCTACGTCTCGGCCTGGTGTCCCGTCGACCTGGAGGTCGGCGGCTACTACGCCCAGCCGGAGATGGCGGACGCCGACCCGGGAGCCCTCGCCGCCGCGTTCGTCGGGAACCCGGCCGAGACCGGTCTGCTCCGGGTCAACTTCCGCACCGCCGACCCGGTGGCACTCGCCGCGTTCAAGCGGGCGTTCGCCGCCGACCTCACCGATGACGAGTTCCGCACCTTCCTGAGCACCTTCCAGCCCGACGAGAACCTCGACGCCGGTACGGACGCCGACCGCGCGCAGGCCGCGACCTGGGGCCGGATCCCCCGGACCTACGTGCGCCTGACCGCCGACGCGAGCGTTCCGCTCGCCGTGCAGGACCGCATGATCCGCGAGGCCGACGCGCTCACCCCCGACAACCCCTTCGACGTCCGGACGCTGGAGGGGAGCCACCTGCACTGGCTCGTCCACCCGAAGCCCGCCGCCGAACTGCTCGCAGGCCTCGCGGCGCGCTGACGCCCCACCGGGCAGGCGGCGGCACCGCGCCCGGCCCACCCGGACCGGGGGATCCCGCCGGGTCCGGGGATCCTGTCGGGCTCGGGTGGGCCGTCGGGCCCGGGTGTGCCGCCGGGCCGGCCCACCCGGGGAACGCCGGCACACCCGGTGGACCCCCGCGGTGCGCACCCCGGAGCCGGCCGCCCGCCGCGGAGCGGGGCGGGAGGGGCCCTCCCGTCCCGCTCGGCCGGCGAGGACCGCGGGTCAGCCGCCGTCGAGCGCCCGCCGCACCCCCGGCTCCCTCGGGCCGAGGAAGTGGGGGTCCGGACGGAAGGCCGCGTCCAGGGCCGCCTTGCCCGCGGCGAGGATCTCCCGGGTGCCGCCGTAGTACCAGGTCAGGTCGTGCCGGTCGTCGACACCGACGCCGTACGGGGAGACGCCGGCCGCCCGGCACAAGGCCACCGCGCGCCGGATGTGGAAGCCCTGGCTGATCAGCACGGCCCGGTCCACACCGAAGATCCTCTTCGCGCGCACGCAGGAGTCCCAGGTGTCGAACCCCGCGTAGTCGCTGACGATCCGCGCGTCGGGCACGCCGTGCCGGGTCAGGTAGGCGCGCATCGCGTCCGGCTCGTCGTAGTCCTCGCGGCTGTTGTCGCCGGTGACCAGGACCACCTCGATCCGGCCCGCCCGGTACAGCTCGGCCGCCGCGTCCAGCCGGTGCGCGAGGTACGGCGACGGCTCCCCGTCCCACAGGCCCGCGCCGAAGACCACGGCGACCTCGGTGCGGGGCACGTCGGCGGTGGTGTGCAGCCGTCCGTCCGCCGCCAGGCGCAGCCACGTCGCGGGCAGCAGCGCCAGGACGCACACCGTCATCCCCGCCTGCACCAGCCGCCGCCGGCCGGTCCGGGTGCGGGGCGGGCGCGGAAGACGGGGCGGACGCGGCCGGCGGAGCCGCCGGGCCCCGCCCGCCCTCGCGCGGCGCAACAGGTGAAGCATGGACGGGCACCCTCCCCGGTCGGTCCTCGACGTCGAAGACGCCCCCGCGCGCCCTCCGGTTCAGCCACGCCCTGTGATCAGCGGCACGGTACGCGGCGGGGCGGGCGGGACACGGCGGAGCGGTGTACGGGAGGACGGTGCACGACGGGACGGAGCCACGGCTCCGCGGTCCGCGGTCCGCGGTCCGCGGTCCGCGGTCCGCGGTCCGGGAACGGCCTCACAGCACGCGGGGCCGCGCCGTGAACCGCCGGAAAACGCCCGTCACCCCCCGCGCAACGGGGAGGCAACCTGCCCCGGCGACGATCGGGGGCATGACGCCGCACCCCACGACCCCGACCCCGCCCGGCAGCCGCCCGCCCGGTCCCGGGGCGCCCGGCGGGAGCGGCCGGGACCGCCCGCTGCCGCCCCCGGCCCTCGTCGTGGTGGCCCACGGCAGCCGGGACCCGCGCGCGCGGAGCACCGTACGGGCACTCCTGGACCGCGTCCGTACGCTCCGCCCCGGCCTGCCGGTGCACCTCGGGCACATCGAGCTGAACGAGCCGCTGCTGGCCGACACCCTGGCCGGCCTGCACGCGCGGGGGACCGGCCGCGCCGTGCTGGTACCGCTGCTGTTCGGCCGCGGCCACCACGTCAAGCGGGACATCCCCCGGGCGGCCGCCGCGTCGCCGCTGCACACGCGCGTGGCCGCCCCGCTCGGCCCGCACCCGCTGCTCGCGGAGGCGCTGCACGTGCGGCTGTCCGAGGCCGGGCTGGCGCGCGCCGACCGCGCCCGTCTGTTCACCGTGGCGACCGCCGCGGACGGCATCGTTCTCGCCTCCGTGGGCGGTGACGAGGCCGTGCAGGCGGCCGGGATCACCGGCATGCTGCTGGCCGCGCGCCTGGCCGTCCCGGTGATGGCGGCGGCCCTGGACGAGGAGGGCTCGATCGCGACGGTGGCCGAGCAGCTGCGCGCCGCCGGTTCGCAGCAGCTGGCGCTCGCGCCGTACCTGATCGGCCCCGAGATCGACGCGAGCCTGGTCGAGGAGGCCGCGAGGGAGGTGGGCTGCTCCGCCGCCGAGGCGCTGGGCGCCTATCCGGCGATCGGCAAGCTCGCCCTGGCGAAGTACACCTCCGCGCTGGGCATCAGCCCGCAGCAGGCGCAGGGCACTCCCGCGGGCTGACCCCGGGCGGGCTCATCCGCTCCACGACGCAGGCGCCGAACAGGCCCGCCCCGGCCACCGGGGCGGGCCTTTCGGCGTGTGCGGCCGGGGGGACCGCTCAGCCGAAGACCACGCACGACGCCGCCGTCACCGGGACCGAACCGCGGCGCCGGGGCATTCCGGTGTCGGGGTCCACCGCGAACCAGGTCACGTCCCCGGAGCGCTCGTTCGCCACGTACAGGAACCCGTGGGACTCGGTGAGCGCGCGGGGCCAGTGGCCGCCGCAGGGGACGGTGGCGGTCAGCCGCAGCCCGGCCGCCCCGTCCGTCCCGACCGCTCCGTCGATCCCGGACGTCCCGCCGCTTCCGGCCGGGCGGACCGGGTGGTCCGCGTGCTCCGGGCGGTCCGCGCCCCGCTCGACCGCGAACACCGACAGGACGTCCTCCCCGCGGGTCGCGGTCCACACGAAACGGCCGTCGGGCGAGACGGCGACGCCCGACGGATAGGCGTCGCCGGACGGGACACCGGGCAGGACGGGGATCTCGGCGAGCGGCCGCAGCGCGCCCTCGGCGGCGTCCCAGTGGCAGACGGTCAGGGTGGGGCTGCGTTCGTTGAGGAGGTAGGCACGCGTGCCGTCGGGGTGGAAGGCCAGGTGACGGGGGCCCGAGCCGGGGCGCAGGGCCACCTCGCGGTGGCACGCGGGAGCCCCGCCGTCCAGGGTGTAGACCCGCACCGAGTCCGTGCCGAGGTCGACGCCGACCGCCCAGCGTCCGCTCGGGTCGGGCTGCACACCCATCAGGTGCAGCCCGACCCGAGCGGACGCTGGGCGGTCGGCGTCGACCTCGGCACGGAC
>NZ_LIRG01000879.1 GCF_001419695.1 Streptomyces prasinopilosus | reverse complement strand
CCGGGGCGGGCCCCGGCCGGGACGGGCCGGCGGCCGGGAGGGGCCGGCGGTCCGGCGGTCCACGGGGGCGGGGACGGTCCGTCCCCCTCTCCCCGTGGGCCCCTCGAACATCAGCCCGTCACGGGATAGCCTCCGGCCATGGCTAATGCGCGGGCTGATGGACGGGCCGTAGGCCGAACGGGTGACCGGGCCGAGAACCGGACGGGCGGTCCGGCCGGCGGGCAGTGGTGTCCGCCGGAATGGCCGGAGCGCATCCGTGCGCTCGCGGACGGCACCCTCGCCCCGGTCACGCCGAAGCGGGCGGCCACCGTCATGCTCCTGAAGGACGCCGCGGACGGCTACGCCGTCCACATGCTGCGCCGACGCGCCTCCATGGCCTTCGCCGGGGGCGCCTACGCCTACCCCGGCGGCGGCGTCGACCCGCGCGACGACGACCTGCACGTCCGCTGGGCGGGCCCCACGCGCGCGTGGTGGGCGGACCGGCTCGGCGTCGGCGAAAGGGCGGCCCAGGCGATCGTCTGCGCCGCCGTGCGCGAGACGTACGAGGAAGCCGGGGTGCTGCTCGCGGGCCCGACGCCCGACTCCGTGGTCGGCGACACCACGGGCCCGGACTGGGAGGCGGACCGCGTGGCGCTCGTCGCGCGGAACCTGTCCTTCGCGGAGTTCCTCGACCGCCGGGGACTGGTCCTGCGCTCGGACCTGCTCGGCGTGTGGACCCGGTGGATCACCCCGGAGTTCGAGTCCCGCCGCTACGACACCTGGTTCTTCGTCGCCGCCCTCCCCGAGGGCCAGCGCACCCGGAACGCCTCCACGGAGGCCGACCGCACGGTGTGGATCGCCCCGCGCGAGGCGGCCGCCGCGTACGACCGGGGCGAGCTGCTGATGATGCCGCCGACGATCGCGACCCTGCGCCAGCTGACGGCGTACACGACGGCGGCGCAGGCGCTCGATGCGGCGCCCGCGCGCGACCTCACGCCGGTGCTGGTCACCACACGGCTCGACGAGGACGGGATCGTGCTGTCCTGGCCGGGGTACGACGAGTTCACCCTGCACCTCCCGAACGGCGGAACCACGACATGACGGACGCGGCAGCCCTCCCCGGCCAACCGCGCGGAGGGGCCCTCTCCGGGCCCGCCACCGCGCGGGCGGTCAACGTCCTGGCCCCGAACGCCTCGGCGATGACCCTGGACGGCACCAACACCTGGATCCTCTCGGAACCCGGGTCCGCGCACGCGGTCGTGGTCGACCCGGGCCCGCTGGACGAGGGGCATCTGCGCGCCGTCGTCGACACCGCCGAACGGGCCGGCAAGCGCGTCGCCCTCACCCTGCTGACGCACGGTCACCCGGACCACTCCGAGGGCGCCGCCCGCTTCGCCGAACTGACCGGCACGAGGGTACGGGCGCTGGACCCGGCGCTGCGCCTGGGGGACGAGGGACTGTCCGGCGGGGACGTGGTCACCGTGGACGGCCTGGAACTGCGGGTCGTGCCCGCCCCCGGCCACACCGCCGACTCGCTCGCCTTCCACCTGCCGGCCGACGGGGCCGTCCTCACCGGCGACACGGTCCTGGGACGCGGCACGACCGTCGTGGCCCACCCCGACGGCCGCCTCGGCGACTACCTGGACACGCTGCGCCGCCTGCGCTCGCTCACGGTCGACGACGGCGTCCACACGGTCCTGCCGGGTCACGGCCCCGTCCTGGAGGACGCCCAGGGCGCCGTCGAGTACTACCTGGCCCACCGCGCCCACCGCCTCGCCCAGGTGGAGACGGCCGTCGAGAACGGTCACCACAGCGCGTCCGAGGTCGTCGCCCAGGTCTACGCCGACGTGGACCGCTCCCTGTGGCCGGCCGCGGAGCTGTCGGTCCGCGCCCAGCTGGAGTACCTGCGGGAGCACGGGCTCATCTAGGGCCTGTCCGGCGGGTCATGCCGGGGACGGGGGGTCATGCCGGGGACGGGCGGTCCGGCACGTCCAGCCGCACGGACACCGCCGATCGCCTCCGACCCGATCCGCCGGGCAGACCCCGGGGCGCCGACGGACCCATGGGTCGCCCCCGTGGCGTCCGCGCCCTCCGGCCGAAGGGCGGTGCGGACGCCACGGGGGCTGGGACCGGGGCTCCGGTGCTCGGGTCAGCGGGACCGCTTCGCGAGGCGCTCCACGTCCAGGAGGATCACCGCGCGGGCCTCCAGCCGGAGCCAGCCGCGCTGGGCGAAGTCCGCCAGGGCCTTGTTGACCGTCTCGCGGGACGCGCCGACCAACTGGGCCAGTTCCTCCTGCGTGAGGTCGTGGACGACGTGGATGCCCTCCTCGGACTGCACGCCGAAGCGGCGGGAGAGGTCCAGCAGGGCACGGGCGACCCGGCCCGGGACGTCGGAGAAGACCAGGTCCGACATGGCGTCGTTGGTCTTGCGCAGCCGGCGCGCCACGGCCCGCAGCAGGGCGGTGGCCACCTCGGGACGGGCGTTCAGCCAGGGCTGGAGGTCGCCGTGGCCGAGGGCGAGCAGCTTGACCTCGGTCAGTGCCGTGGCGGTCGCGGTGCGCGGGCCCGGATCGAAGAGCGACAGCTCACCGATGAGTTCGCTGGGCCCGACGACGGCCAGCATGTTCTCGCGGCCGTCGGGTGAGGTGCGGTGGAGCTTGACCTTGCCCTCGGTGACCACGTAGAGCCGGTCTCCGGGGTCGCCCTCGTGGAACAGGGAGTCGCCCCGTGCGAGGGTCACCTCGGTCAGCGAGGCGCGAAGCTCCGCGGCCTGCTCGTCATCGAGCGCCGCGAAGAGCGGGTTCCGCCGCAGAACGTCGTCCACGTGTTCTCTCCTTGTCGACCTGCTCAGGGGATCCTGATTCCCGTGTACCAGGGGACCGGGGTGCCCATTTTGCCGGACAGTCCAAACAGTGTGATCTGTCACAAGGATGCCGCACGGGCCTGCCCGGGTAAGCGGCAGGGGTCCAATTGGGGGCCGTTCCCCGAGGGCCGGGGCGGATGCCGGCGCCGGGTCGTAGGCTGGCCGGGTGGCCGGAAAGCCGGTGACAGTGCAGGCCCCAGGGGCCGTTCGGGTGGCGGCGCACCGGGATTCCGCCGTGGGCGAACAGGGCTCCGACGGCGGCAGGGAGACGGAGAAACCGACAGAGAAGGCGCCGGTGAAGAAGAAAACGACCGTGAGTGCGACCGAGGGTGCGACCGCGAACGGGTCCACGAGGGCGACCACGAGGGAGAGCGCGAAGGCGCGCGGCGCGGCCGGGACGAAGCCCGCGGCCGCCGCCAAGCCGCCCAGGACCGAGTCGCGCACCGCCCTCGTCCGCCGCGCCCGGCGCATCAACCGGGAACTCGCCGAGGTGTTCCCGTACGCCCATCCCGAGCTGGACTTCGAGAACCCCTTCCAACTCGTGGTCGCCACGGTCCTGTCGGCCCAGACCACCGACCTGCGCGTCAACCAGACGACCCCCGCCCTCTTCGCCAGGTACCCCACCCCCGAGGACCTGGCCGCCGCCGACCCGGAGGAGGTGGAGGAGATCCTGCGCCCCACCGGGTTCTTCCGGGCCAAGACCAGGTCGGTGATAGGCCTTTCGAAGATGCTGGCGGAGGATTTCGGCGGCGAGGTGCCGGGCCGTCTCGAGGATCTCGTCAAGCTGCCCGGGGTGGGCCGCAAGACGGCCTTCGTCGTGCTCGGCAACGCCTTCGGCCGCCCCGGCATCACCGTGGACACGCACTTCCAGCGTCTGGTGCGCCGCTGGAAGTGGACGGAGGAGACCGACCCCGACAAGATCGAGGCGGCCGTCGGCGCGCTCTTCCCGAAGAGCGAGTGGACCGACCTCTCGCACCACGTGATCTGGCACGGCCGCCGCATCTGCCACGCCCGCAAGCCCGCCTGCGGCGCCTGCCCCATCGCCCCGCTCTGCCCGGCGTACGGAGAGGGCGAGACCGACCCGGACAAGGCGCGGAAGCTGCTGAAGTACGAGAAGGGCGGCTTCCCGGGCCAGCGGCTGAACCCCCCGCAGGCCTACCTCGACGCGGGCGGCCGGCCGGCCCCGCCCCTGGACGCCGCATGACGGCGGCGCACGCGGCGGCGGCGTACGGGGCGGCACGCGCGACGGCGCACGGGGCGGGACACGCGAGGGCATACCCGGCCGCCGCCGGTGGAACGATCTAGGCACCACCGGGCGTTGGACGGGGCACGGGAGCGGCGGGGGCCAGGACGACAGGGGTGGCGATGACACGGGTGACCGATCCCCGGGACGGCAGGGTGAGGCTCAGCACGGAGGGGCTGCCCGCCTGGCTGGACCCGGTGGTCCGGGTCGCGCGGACGATCGCCCCGGGCGACCTGAGCCGCTTCCTCCCCCCGGCGGACGGCGCGGGACGCCAGGCCGCCGTCCTCGTCCTGTTCGGCGAGGGGAAGCGCGGCCCGGAGCTGCTGCTCATGGAGCGGTCGGCGGCCCTGCGCTCGCACGCCGGACAGCCGGCCTTCCCCGGCGGCACCCTCGACCCCGAGGACGGCGACCCGCTGGCCGACGGGCCGCTGGCGGCCGCGCTGCGCGAGGCCGAGGAGGAGACGGGGCTCGACCCCGGCGGAGTCCAGCTCTTCGGCGTCCTGCCGAAGCTCTACATCCCCGTCAGCGGTTTCGTCGTCACACCGGTCCTGGGCTGGTGGCGGACTCCCAGCCCGGTCGGCGCCGTCGACCCGAACGAGACCGCGCGGGTCTTCACCGTCCCCGTGGCGGATCTCACCAATCCGGACAACCGCACCACCACCTTCCACCCCAGTGGCCACCGGGGCCCGGCATTCCTGGTCGAATCGGCCCTGGTGTGGGGCTTCACGGCCGGGATCATCGACCGGCTGCTCCATTACGCGGGGTGGGAGCTGCCCTGGGACCGGGACAAGCAGGTCCCGCTGGACTGGAGGTCATGACAGGGTGGGCCCGGTGCCGTGCGGTACGGGGGCTGGTGAGGACGGCGGTTCGTGCCGGGTGCCCCCGGACTCCGGCCGGGCAGGAACGACCGGAATGACGAGGCGAGGCAAAAAGCGGTGAACGTGCTGGACATCCTGTTGCTGGTCGCCGCCGTGTGGTTCGCGGTCGTCGGCTACCGCCAGGGCTTCGTCGTCGGCATCCTGTCGGTCGTCGGGTTCCTGGGGGGCGGTCTCGTTGCCGTCTACCTCCTCCCCCTCATCTGGGACGTCCTGACGGACAACGCGGAGGTCAGCACGGCCGCCGCCGTCGTCGCGGTCGTCGTCGTCATTGTCTGCGCCTCCGTCGGGCAGGCCCTGACCACCCACCTCGGCAGCAAGCTGCGCCGCTACATCACCTGGTCCCCGGCCCGGGCGCTCGACGCCACCGGGGGCGCCCTGGTCAACGTCGTCGCGATGCTCTTGGTCGCCTGGCTGATCGGCTCGGCCCTCGCGGGGACGACGCTGCCGACGCTCGGTAAGGAGGTCCGCCAGTCCAGGGTGCTGACCGGGGTCTCCCGGGCGCTGCCCGACCAGGCCGACACCTGGTTCGCCGACTTCTCCTCCGTCCTCGCGCAGAACGGTTTCCCCCAGGTCTTCAGCCCGTTCGCGAACGAGCCGATCACCGACGTCCAGCCCCCCGACCCCGCCCTGGCCGGCAGCCCGGTGGCCGACCGCGCGCAGCGGTCCATCGTCAAGGTCATGGGCACCGCCCCGCAGTGCGGCAAGGTCCTCGAGGGCACCGGCTTCGTGTTCTCCGAGCGCCGCGTGATGACCAACGCGCATGTCGTGGGCGGCGTCGACGAGCCGACCGTGCAGATAGGCGGCGAGGGCAGGAAGTACGACGCGACGGTCGTGCTCTACGACTGGAAGCGCGACATCGCGGTCCTCGACGTCCCGGACCTGAAGGCGCCCGTGCTGCGGTTCACCACCGAGGAGGCGGGCAGGGACGACGGCGCGATCGTCGCCGGCTTCCCGGAGAACGGCGCGTACGACGTGCGGTCGGCGCGGGTCCGCGGGCGCATCACGGCCAACGGCCCGGACATCTACCACCGGGGCACGGTCCGCCGTGACGTCTACTCCCTGTTCGCGACGGTCCGGCAGGGCAACTCCGGCGGCCCGCTGCTGACCCCCGACGGCCAGGTCTACGGTGTGGTGTTCGCCAAGTCCCTCGACGACGCCGAGACGGGATACGCCCTCACCGTGGACGAGATCAAGGACGACATCGTCAAGGGCCGCTCCGCGACCCGTCAGGTGGACAGCGACAGCTGCGCACTCTGAGCGGCAAGGGGCCCGTCCCGGCCGCGCGGGCACACCCGCGGACATCCGCAGGGACATTCGAACGACTGTTCATGCGGATGCTCAAGCGGATGTCTGTGCGCCCGGCCGGGTGCAGGAGGCCTGCGGCCGGACGGCCCGGAGGGGTCGTGCGAGGGTCTTGCGGAGAGGGGGCGAGGGCGGATCCGCGCCCGGAGGTCCCTCGGGAACGCGACCGGACGTGCGCCCCGCCGTCAGCCGCGTGGGTGATGGTGGCGGAGCCGCACCGAGACCCAGCGGGCCCGGCGGCGGAGGATGTGCGGAATCCCGACCCTGAGATCCGTAGCCGTCATCTCCGGTGCACCGCCTTGCCGGTGGGGTCCCGTACCGCCCGCCGAACGGCGGTCGCGGCGTGCGTCACTGTAGTCGTGCGTCCAGCCCATACTCCGACCACTGCCCCCGACCCATGGTCGATAACCGCCTGACGCAGGGCCAATTGGCGTATGCGGCAGGCAAATGGCCGTTCATAGGACAGGTGTTCAGATCTGATGAACGTTCCTGCGTACGGGAGGGGCACGGAGGGGGTGCGGAAGGAGTACGGAGGGGGTGCGGACGCCGATCGGCGTGCCGTCAGCGGTCGGGTTCCGGGTCCTTCAACCAGTTGATCAGCTCGGAGGAGAACGCGGCCGGGTCCTCCTCGTGCGGGAAGTGCCCGAGCCCGTCGAACAACCGCCAGCGGTACGGCGCTTCGACGTACTCCCCGGACCCGGCGGCGCTGCGGACGCCCGCCACGGGGTCGAGCGAGCCGTGCAGGTGCAGGGTCGGGACCCGCACCGGCCGCTTCATCCGGCGGTTGAACTGGATGCCGTCGGGCCGGGCCAGCGACCGCACCATCCACCGGTACGGCTCGATCGAGCAGTGCGCCGTGGACGGGATGCACATGGCGCGCCGGTAGTTCTCCAGCGCCTGCTCCTCCGGCGGCCGGGGTCCTGACCAGTCCTGGATCAGCTTGGCCACCAGCGCCCCGCCGTCCGCGGTGAGCTGCCGCTCCGGGACCCAGGGCCGCTGGAACCCCCAGATGTGCGACATGGCGGACGACTGCCGGACATCGGCGATCATGGCCGACCGCCAGCGCCGCGGATGCGGCATGGACGACACCGCGAGCCGTCGTACGAGCTTGGGGCGCATCGCCGCCGCCGTCCAGGCCAGGTAGCCGCCCAGGTCGTGCCCGACCAGCGCGGCGTCCGGCTCGCCCAGGGAGCGGATCACCCCGGTGATGTCCAGCGCGAGATTGGCCGGGTCGTAGCCGCGCGGAGTGCGGTCGCTGCCGCCGACGCCCCGCAGGTCCATGGCGACCGCGCGGAACCCGGCGTCGGCGAGCGCCGTCAGCTGGTGCCGCCAGGTCCACCAGAACTGCGGGAAGCCGTGCAGCAGCAGCACCAGCGGCCCGTCGCCGAGCTCGGCGATGTGGAAACGGGCACCGTTGGCGGCGACGTCCCGGTGGGTCACCTCGGCGCCGCCGGGGATGTCGAGGCGCACGGCCGAGAAGGGCTGCGCCGAAGGAGTGGCGGGGTCCGTCATGAGGACGAGCGTGCCACAGCTTCGATCGCCTCGGGGACCTGGTCCCTGGGGAGTTCCGGACGCGGGTGCGGCTTGGCCTTCTGCAGCACGACCGCCGTCTTCTTCATCGAGGCGGCGACCTTCTGCGGGCCGCGGCCCTTCTTGGCCTTCTTCGCGAAGACCGCCCCGATCAGGGCGAGGACGAGCGCGACCAGCACGTTCGCAGCGAACGACAGCAGGAAGCAGACGGCCAGGTTCCAGTCGCTCCAGGTGTGGATGCCGTAGGCGAGGGCGAAGCTCAGCATCGGCAGCGAGAACAGCAGGACGAGACCGGCCGCGGTGAGCAGTCCGCCGCTCGTGGCGCCTCGCTGCACATCCCGCTTGAGCTGTGCTTTCGCCAGGGCGATCTCGTCGTGCACCAGCGCGGACATGTTCTCCGTCGCCGAGGCGAACAACTGGCCGATGCTGCGTTCGGCGCCGACCGGGCTGCCGTCGGGTGCGCTCATCGCGGTCTCCCTCTTCTGCTTTCGTCCTGCGTGCCTCTGCGTACCTCTGAGCAAGGACCAGTCTGCCGTCTGACGGCCGCCGCCCACCCCACCACCCGCCCCGGCCGCGTGTGTCCGGTCGTGTGCCCGGTTGCGCGTCCGACCGGCTCGGACCGGCTCCGACTGTCCTGACCTTTGTACCGTCCCGTCAGATCATGCCGGATCGTCGTGATCCTCGCCTGCCCCGCCCGGTACTCCGGCAAGCCCGTGACGCCCCTCGGTCTTCTCCCGGGCGAGCCGCCGGTGCTCGGCGGCCTTGCGCTCGTGGATCGCCGCCATGCGCAGGTGGTACGCCGGATCGTCCTCCTCGTAGACGTCCGGGACGCCGCTGAGGTCGTCGTCGCGTTCCTCGTCCTCGGTCAGCTTGCGGTACTTGGCGTTCCGGATCCTCAGCAGCACGACGGCGAGGGCGGTGGCGATCAGCGAGCCGGTCAGGACGGCCGCCTTCACGCTGTCCGCCATCGGCGCGTCGCCCTCGAAGGCGAGTTCCCCGATGAGCAGGGAGACGGTGAACCCGATCCCGGCGAGGGTCGACACCGCCAGGACGTCCGCCCAGGCGAGGTCGTCACTGAGCGACGCCCTGGTGAAGCGCGTGGTCAGCCACGTACCGCCGAAGATACCGACCGTCTTGCCGACGACCAGGCCGAGGACCACGCCGAGCGTCTCGGGCTGGGTGAACACGTCCGCGAGGGCGCCGCCGGACACCGCCACACCCGCGCTGAACAGGGCGAACAACGGGACGGCGAGACCCGACGAGAAGGGCCGGACGAGGTGCTCGATGTGCTCGCCGGGGGACCGCTCCTCCCCCTCGCGGCGGTGGCAGCGCAGCATCAGGCCCATGGCGACACCGGCGATGGTGGCGTGGATGCCGCTGTTGTACATCAGGCCCCACACGACCAGGGCGAGCGGCACGTACACGTACCAGCCGCGTACGCCCTTGCGCAGCAGCAGCCAGAAGGCGGCCAGACCCAGCACGGCACCGGCGAGCGCGAGGAAGTCGAGGTCGTCGGTGAAGAAGACCGCGATGATCAGGATCGCGAAGAGGTCGTCGACGACCGCGAGGGTCAGCAGGAAGGCGCGCAGCGCGCTCGGCAGCGAGGTGCCGATGACGGCGAGAACGGCCAGCGCGAAGGCGATGTCGGTGGCGGTGGGCACGGCCCAGCCGGCCAGGGAACCACCGCCGATGCCGTTGGTGAGCGTGTAGACGAGAGCCGGTGCGGCCATGCCGCACAGGGCGGCGACGACGGGGAGCGCGGCGGCCCGGGGATCGCGCAGGTCACCGGCGACGAGTTCGCGTTTGAGTTCGATGCCGGCCACGAAGAAGAAGACCGCGAGCAGTCCGTCGGCGGCCCAGTGCGCGACGGACAGGTTCAGGCCCAGGGCCTCGGGGCCGAGGTGGAAGTCGCTGACGCTCTCGTAGCTGTCGTGCAGGGCGGGTACGTTCGCCCAGATCAGCGCGGTGACCGCGGCGACCAGCAGCAGTACGCCGCCGACGGTCTCGGTGCGCAGCGCGTCCGCGACGTAGGTCCGCTCGGGCAGGGAGAGCCGGCCGAAGGCCTTGCGCGGGTCGGGGGCTCCGGGGG
>NZ_LIRG01000878.1 GCF_001419695.1 Streptomyces prasinopilosus | reverse complement strand
GTGTCGGCCTCGGCGACCGGGACCTGGACGTCGGTCCAGGTGCCGGTCGCCGAGGCCGACACCTACTACGGGTTCAGCGGACTGACCGTGGACCGGCAGAACCCGGGCACGCTCATGGCGACGGCGTACAGCTCCTGGTGGCCGGACACCCAGATCTTCCGCTCCACGGACAGCGGGGCGACGTGGACGCGGGCGTGGGACTACTCCTCGTACCCGGACCGGGTCGACCGCTACACCATGGACGTCTCGTCCGTGCCGTGGCTGACCTGGGGTGCCGACCCGTCGCCGCCCGAGCAGTCCCCCAAACTGGGGTGGATGACCGAGGCGCTGGAGATCGACCCGTTCGACCCCGACCGCATGATGTACGGGACGGGCGCGACCGTCTACGGCACGGAGAACCTGACGAACTGGGACCGCGACACCGCGTTCACCATCACGCCGATGGTGCGCGGCCTGGAGGAGACGGCGGTCAACGACCTGATCTCTCCCCCGTCGGGCGCCCCGCTGCTCAGCGGGCTCCTCGACATCGGCGGCTTCCGGCACACGGACCTGACGAAGGTCCCGCCGATGATGTTCACCCAGCCGAACTTCACCGCCACCACGAGCCTGGACTTCGCCGAGTCCCGTCCGGACACGGTGGTCCGGACGGGGGACCTGGACTCCGGACCGCACATCGCGTTCTCCACCGACAACGGCGCCCACTGGTTCGCGGGCACGGACCCCTCCGGGGTCAGCGGCGGCGGCACGGTCGCGGCGGGTGCCGACGGCAGCCGTTTCGTGTGGAGCCCGCAGGGCGCCGGGGTGCACCACACGACCGGCTTCGGCACCTCGTGGTCGGCGTCGAGCGGCATCCCCGAAGGGGCGGTCGTCGAGTCCGACCGGGTGGACCCGAAGACGTTCTACGGCTTCAAGTCCGGGAGGTTCTACGTCAGCACGGACGGCGGCGCCACCTTCGCGGCCTCCCCCGCGACCGGCCTGCCGAGCGGTGACAGCGTCCGGTTCAAGGCGCTGCCGGGCACGAAGGGCGACATCTGGCTGGCCGGCGGGGAGAGCGGCGGGACGTACGGGCTGTGGCACTCCACCGACGGCGGGCGGAGCTTCGCCAAGCTGTCCGGGGTCGACGAGGCCGACACCGTCGGCTTCGGCAAGGCGGCCCCCGGCGCCTCGTACCAGACCGTCTTCACCAGCGCGGAGATCGACGGTGTGCGCGGCATCTTCCGCTCGACCGACCGGGGACAGAGCTGGACCCGGATCAACGACGACGCCCACCAGTGGGGCTGGACCGGTGCCGCGATCACCGGTGACCCGCGGGTGTACGGCAGGGTGTACGTGGCGACCAACGGGCGCGGGATCGTCTACGGCGACACCTCGGAGACCGGGGGCGGGGAC
>NZ_LIRG01000877.1 GCF_001419695.1 Streptomyces prasinopilosus | reverse complement strand
CGGACGCCGGCTGAAGCGGTTCCGGGTCCGGGCGGGTCCGGAACGGGCCGTTCCGGACCCGCCCGGACCCGGAACCGCTTCAGCCGGCGTCCGAGGACACGCGGGATGCCGGACTCCGCCCCGCGCCCGTCCGTCTCCCTCCGTACCGGATTCCGCTTGATGGGCAAGCCGTCACTTGCCTATCGTGTCGGTCATGGCGGACGACGTCTTCAAGGCGCTGGCCGACCCGACGCGTCGGCGCATCCTCGACGAGCTGGTGGAACGGGACGGCCAGACGCTGTTCGAGATATGCGCGCGGCTGGTGACCAAGCACGGCCTGGGGCTGTCCCGCCAGGCCGTCAGCCAGCACCTGGCCGTCCTGGAGTCCGCGGGACTGGTCCACGTGCGGCGTCAGGGCCGCTACAGGTTCCACGATCTGGACACCGGGCCCCTCGAGCACATCGCGGCCCGGTGGCTCACACCCGACAGACCGGAGAGCACGCCATGAGGATCCATCTGACCAGCGCCTTCGTCGACGACCAGGAGGAGGCCCTGCGCTTCTACACCGAGGTGCTCGGCTTCGTGAAGAAGCACGACGTCCCGCTGGGCGAGGACCGGTGGCTGACCGTCGTCTCGGCGGAGGATCCCGGGGGAACCGAGCTGCTGCTCGAACCCTCCCGCCACCCCGCCGTGGCGGCGTACAAGGCGGGGCTGACCGAGGACGGCATCCCGGCCCTCTCCTTCGCCGTGGACGACGTCCACGCGGAGTTCGACCGGCTGCGCGGGCTGGGGGTGCGGTTCACCCAGGAGCCGCTGGAGATGGGCCGGGTCACCACCGCGGTCCTGGACGACACCTGCGGCAACCTGGTCCAGATCGTGCACGGCGCGTAGGCACCCGGAGGAGGGCCGGCGGCGCGTCCCCTTCCCCGGGCCGCGCCCCTCAGACCGCGCCCTCCCACGCGCGGCGCAGGAAGGCCGAGGCGTCCGCGAGCTCCGGGAGGGAGATGCCGTGGCCCTGGCCCGGGTAGCGGCGTTCCTCGAGGCGGGCGCCGGAGTCCTCGCGGAGCCAGGTGCCCGTCCTGGCGACGAGGTCGGCGGGGATGACCCGGTCGGCGACGTCCCGGCCCCAGAAGACCGGCACCCCGGCCAGGCGGCCCCGTTCCTCGGGCAGGCCCGCGTCCCACGGCAGGGTGCCGGACAGGAGGACGGCGGCGGCGAACCGCTCCGGGCGGGCGAGCAGCAGGCCGCCCGCCATGGCCATGCCGCCGGAGAAGCCGAGGAGCGAGACCGACGTGTGACCGGCGGCCTCGGTGCCGAGCCAGCCGAGGAGCCAGTCGGCCGTGGCCGCGAGGGAGTCCGGCAGCGGGCGTCCGACGCCCCGGTTGGCGAACCACGCGTATCCGCCGCCCTCGGCCAGCGGGGCGCGCACGAAGGCCGCCGTGGCCTCCTGCGGCAGGTGCGGCGCTGGTCGTCGCCCTGCACGGGCGGGGAGCGGACGAGGTGTCCTTCGCGCGGCTCGCGCCGCATCTGCCGCAGGAGGCCACG
>NZ_LIRG01000876.1 GCF_001419695.1 Streptomyces prasinopilosus | reverse complement strand
AGCAGGCGGGCGAGACGGGCACCGCGCGGGGTGGACGACAACAGCACCGTGACGTTGCGGACTTCGCGGCCGGGTCGGGTGTCCGTCCCGGAGATTTCCTGAGTTTCCTGATTCACGTCACTCAGCGTGGCCGACCGGACGTACCGTGATGAGTGATCGCGGCGCTGCGTAGGGTGACCGTCCATGGCTCGTCCGGCCCTGTCCGGCCTGTCGTCACGGCTCCCACCGGCACCGCGCGACGGTACGGCGCGGTACGACGGAGGAGCGCGACATGTCGGTGAACGGCGAGGCGGTGCGGGTCGAGGCCGAGGCGGGCCAGACGGACGAGCCGGGGTGGGAGGTCGACCCGGACGACGACTGGGCCCTCGCGGTGGTGGCCACCGTGGGACGGCAGTTGAGGCTCCGCCGGGAGGCGGCGGGCATGCGGGTCGGCGACTTCGCGGTAGCGGTCGGTTACGGAGACGACCTCGTCTACAAGATCGAGAGCGGCAAGCGCATCCCCCGGCCCGAGTTCTTGGACACGGCGGACGAGGTGCTGAGCGCCGGGGGACTCCTTGCGGCGATGAAGGAGGACGTGAAGAAGGTCCGGTATCCGAAGAAGGTGCGGGACCTGGCGCAGATGGAGGGGCGGGCGGTGGAGCTTCAGCTCTACGACCCCTTGAGCATCCATGGGTTGTTGCAGCACCCGGAATACGCACGTGCCCTTCTGTCCATGCGGCGCCCCGCCTATTCAGCGGGTGAGGTGGAGCAGTTCATTGCCGCACGCGTGGCACGCAAGGCGATCTTCGAACGGGACCCTGCGCCCGAACTCAGCTTCGTCCTGGAAGAGTGGACGCTTCGACGACCACTGGGCGGCAGGGCTGTCCTGCGTGCCCAGCTCGAACACCTCCTTGAGGCAGGGCGGTTGCGCAACGTCGAGCTTCAGGTCATGCCGATGGAGCGTGAGGAGCACGCCGGGGTGGACGGCAGCATCGAAGTGCTCAAGTTCGATGACGGTTCAGCGATCGGCCGCTCCCCGGCAGTGGCCAATGGACGGCCGGTTTACGACCTGAAGCAGCTCCGCGTCCTGGAACTGCGGTATGGCATCATCCGGTCTCAAGCGCTCACACCACGTGAGTCAATGGTCTTCGTCGAACAATTGCTGGGGGAAACATGATCCGGAATACCTCAGCCAGGGACGGCTCCCACCTGGTCTGGTTCAAGAGCAGTTACAGCAGTGGCAGTGAGGGCGACTCCTGCGTCGAGATCGCCACTGGGCCCGGCACCGTGCACGTCCGTGACTCCAAGGACGTGGACGGCGGCCGGCTGGCCTTCGCCCCCGCCGCGTGGGCCGGCTTCGTGCCGTACGCGGCCGAGGTCTGACGGCGGTTCCTCACCGACCTCGGCCTCCGGTACTTCCCACGCCGAGGTCGCGGCCGCCGAAGCGCGTCTCCGCGGCGAGTTCCTCAGTCGGCGGCTCCGCCCTTCTCCGCCAGCCGCCGGCGGGCGGAGGCGAGGCCGGCGCGGATGGTGAGGGTCGTGGGGTGGTCGGCGCCGAGCAGTCGCTCGCCGTCCCTCGCTGCCCGCTCCAGCAGGCCGACGGCTTCGGCGGTATGCCCGTCCTGCCAGTAGGAGGAGGCGAGGTTGTAGCGGGTGGTGAGGAGGTCGGGATGGCCGTCCCCGAACAGCCGCTCACGGTCGGCCAGCACCCGCTCCAGCAGCTCGACGGCCTCGCCGTTGCGCCCGGCGTGCCCGTAGAGGACGGCCAGATTGGCGCGAGTGGTGTGGAGGTCGGGATGGCCGTCCCCGAACAGCCGCTCACGGTCGGCCAGCACCCGCTCCAGCAGCTCGACGGCCTCGCCGTTGCGCCCGGCGTGCCCGTAGGAGACGGCCAGATTGGCGCGGGTGGTGAGGAGGTCGGGATGGCCGGGGTCGAGCAGCCGCTCGCTGTCGGCCAGTACCCGCTCCAGCAGACCGACGGCCTCGCCGGTGCGCCCGGCCTTCTGGTGGGCGGCGGCGAGATTGGCGCGGGTGGTGAGGGTGTGGGGATGGTCGTCCCCGAACAGCCGCTCACGGTCGGCCAGTACCCGCTCCAGCAGGTCGAAAGCCTCGCCGTTGCGCCCGGCGTGCTGGTAGGAGAGGGCGAGGAGGGCGCGGTCGGTGAGGACATCGGGGTGGTCGTCCCCGAGCAGCCGCTCACGGCGGGGCAGTACCCATTCCAGTAGGCGAATGGCCTCGGCGATACGCCCGGCCTCCTGATAGGACACGGCAAGACGGGCACGGACCACGAGGATGCCGGGGTGGTCGGCGCCGAGCAGCCGCTCGCTGTCGGCCAGTACCCGCTCCAGCAGGTCGAGGGCTTCGTCGCTCCGCCCGGCCAGCCGGTGGGAGGAGGCGAGGTTGCAGCGGGCGGTGAGGGTGGCGGGGTCGTCGGCTTCGAGGAGCCGCTCACCCGTTTCGGCCATGCCCTGCCAATGGTCGACGGCGGCGTCGGCCAGTCCCGCGTCGAGAAGGCTGTTGCCGGCGCGGAAGAGGACCGGGTGCACCTCGGGGATCCACAGGTGTTCGTGGGCGTGGCCGGCCAGGGCGTCGGTGTTGGCGCGCAGGACCGCGGCCAGGCCGGCGTGGGACTGGTCGGTCTCGGGCCAGGTGTGGAGGAGCGCGCCGGCCGCCGCGACCGCCAGGTCCGGGAGGTCGGCTGCGGGGGTGTTCTCGCGGACGGCGCGGGCGGTGAGGGCGTGGACGCGGACGGCGCGGGGCTCGGCGCGGGTGTCGCAGGTCAGGAGCGCGTAGCGGTGCAGCAGGCGCAGGACCGTGTGGGCCTGGTCGGCCGTGACCCGCGGGGCGTCCGGTGCGG
>NZ_LIRG01000875.1 GCF_001419695.1 Streptomyces prasinopilosus | reverse complement strand
CGCCGAGCGCGCCGGCGCGCGGCATCAGCGTCACCGCGAGGGCGCCGCCGAACTGGACGGATATCCCGCCGGCGAGCACCAGGCCGACCGGCCCCAGGGAGCCGCGCCCGCGCGGGGCGCCGTCCGGCGCGGGCGCGGGTCCGGGCGTCCCGCCCGTCACGGGGGCGGCCGGGCTGGACGGGGTGGCGGCGCTGGGGGCGGTCACGGGCATTCCTGGGGATCGGCACGGGAAGGGGGCTCGGATCGGGCGGCACGGGTCGTGGTGCGCCGTCCGGTCCAGGGTAGTGGCCTCGGGACAGCACCATGAGGCATGACGTACCTGACGATGAGCGCCCCGCCCCGCCCGGGTCAACTCCGTCCGTCATGCGGACCGCGTGCTTCCGGCACGCCCGCACGCACTCCGCTCCGTCCCGCCGCCCGCGGGGGCCGGCCCGGCGCCACGGGCTTCCCGGGACCCGGCCGGGGCCCGCCGTCCGGTGCGCGGCCGGCGGCGCGCCGGTCGTCGCGGTCGGGGGAGGCGGGGCCGTTCGGCACGGTGGCCTCCCGGAGGAGGGACGGGCCGGGGAGGGCGGGTCACTCGGCGGCGGCGACGTAGCGGTGCTCCTCGCCGCCGTAGTGCTCGGCCTCTTCCCGTTCGGTCAGGTCGACCCGCACCCCGGCCGGTTCGAGGGCCTCCCGGAGGCGCAGCACCATGGCGTCGCTCAGGTAGTGGTGGTGCAGGTCGAGGAAGCGCAGGTGGGTGAGCGGCTGCCCGTCCAGCAGGGCCGCGGCGCCCTCGTCGCCGAGCGTGCCCATCGACAGCCTGAGGGACGCGAGCCGGGCCACGACCGGGGCGTGGGCCACGGCGGCCGCGATCTCGTCCTGGAACCGGCTGTTCTGCAGACCCAGGTGGCGCAGGGAGGGCAGCCGCTCGCCGGTGAGCAGCGGCCGGAGGTCCTCCAGGGTGGTGTCGCACCCGTAGTTCTCGTCGCCCAGCCACAGCTCCAGGCACTCCAGGGACGGCAGGTCGGACGCGGCCACCTTGCGCGTGACCCGGGCGGGCAGGCCGCCGGTCTCGAAGCGCAGGGTGCGCAGCCCCTCGTGACGGAGAACGGGGAACTCCAGGTCCTTGCTGCCGCGCACCCCGAGTTCCCGCAGCCGGGGGTACGCCCGCAGGACGGGTTCGAGGTCGGACTGCTCCAGCCAGGACAGCTCGCTCTCCTCCATCTCGACGTCCCCGAGGAACACCGCCTCCAGGTTGACCAGACGCGAACTCGCCTCGGCGAGCTCGTCGGCCGCGCCCCAGCCGTCCATGCCGTACCAGGGAACGCCGAAGACGAGCGCGCGCACCTCTTCCGGCGGCACGGTCCTGGTGAAGCGGTCCCAGTACGCGTCCGGGCTCTCGTCATCGGATCCCATGCCGCCCCGCATGCGCCACGCCACGGAAGAGGGGTCGGCCGGCAGGTCACGGGCGGAGGGATCCTGCGGGAAGTCCAGGACGGGAAGACCGTGGAAGTAGCTCAAGTGCTCTACATCAGAAGGATGTTGGGGAACGCCGATCGGGAAGTCCACAATGATTCCTCGAGGTTGGGAGCCGTGGCGCGCACAGTTCTAGCAGCAGCCCCCGACAGCGGACGGAGAGGTCCCGGCCGGGAGGTCCCGGCCGGGAGGTCCCGGCCGGGAGGTCCCGGCGGGGGCGCCGA
>NZ_LIRG01000874.1 GCF_001419695.1 Streptomyces prasinopilosus | reverse complement strand
TAGTCCGGAGGGGGGTCCTCGCGTTGTGCCGCAGGGTATGTGCGGGGCGGGCCGTTCGGGGAGACTGGCGGGATGTCGTCACGTCGCAGGCGTTGTCCCGAGTGCCGTCGTGAGATCGCCGTGGTGGCCGGGCGGTACGCGCGTCACGACCCGCCCGGCGCCCGGGGGAGCGGGGAGCTCACCTCGTGCCCGGGGTCCCGCCGATACGCCGGGGCCGGAGCCGAACAGCCGTCGCTGGACGGATACGTCGTCCCCGAGTTCCCGGGGCAGATGCCGCTGTTCTAGGCCTGGGCGTCCGCGAGGAGCCCCACGCGTCCCTTCACGAACCCCGTCACGGGCCGTTCCCCCCGCTCACTCGCCCGCCACCGCCTTCACCGCCACCGGGACCGGCACGGGGCCGCTGATCAGTTCCAGGGTCAGGCCGGCCGTCGAGGAGCCCTCCACCAGCTCGGCCAGGACGGCGGCCACATCGTCGCGGGGGACCGGGCCGCGGCCGGTGTGGGCCTCCAGGCGCACCAGGCCGGTCCCGGCGTCGTCGGTGAGCATGCCGGGGCGCAGGATCGTCCATTCGAGGGCGTCCAGGCCGCGGACGTACGCGTCCGCCTCGCCCTTGGCGCGCTGGTACACGTCGAAGACCTCGTCCCCCTCGTGGGTCGGGTCCGCGCCCATCGACGAGACGACCACGAACCGCCGCACGCCCGCGCTGACCGCGGCGTCGGCGAAGAGGACCGCCGCGGCCCTGTCCACCGTCTCCTTGCGTGCCGTGCCGCTCCCCGGACCGGCGCCTGCGGCGAACACCGCGGCGTCCGCGCCCCGGAGTTGCTCCGCGACGTCCGCCACCGACGCCGACTCCAGGTCGAGTACGACCGGCTCGACCCCCAATTGCCGCAGCGTATCGGCCTGTTCGGGCTTGCGGATGATGCCCGCCACTTCGTCCCCGCGCGCGACGAGCAACCGCTCCAGCCGCAGCGCGATCTGACCATGACCACCAGCGATGACAATGCGCATGCCTTCGACCGTACGCCGCGACGATCGCATCCGCCGCACGGCACGGCTCGGAGGGAGAGCGAGGAGGGGGGAGCAACCCGGGCGACGGGGGCGGCCGGCTCCCCCGGAGCCTCGGAACCCCCGAACTCCCGAACCCCGGAGCCGCAGAGCCGGAACGCCGGGAAGTGAGAAGCGGGAAGTGCGGGAAGGGCGGGAAGTGGGGGAAGGGCGGGAAGAACCGGCGGAGGGCTACAGGGTGCCGGCCCGGCCCTGCCGGGGCAGACCCGTTGCCGGTTCCGTCGTCGCTCCCGTCGCCGGTTCCGGTTCCGGGTCGGTGGCCGGCGTCGACGAACCGCAGTACTCGCGTACCGCGCTCGTCCGTGCGACCACGCGTCCCCGGTGCACCACGATCCGGCTGTACGCCAGGGACAGCGCCGCCGGCAGCCGGTCGCCGCGGACCGCGAGCAGTTCGGCGGGGAAACCCGCCTCCACCCGCACCTCGGGCAGCCCGAGGGCGGCGCGGGCCGACGTGCTCACCGCCTCGTAGGCGTCCTCGGGGGAGAGGCCGTGGTGGGAGGCCAGCAGGTACGCCGCCTCCAGCGGGTCGCCGCGGCCGACTGGGTTCGACGCGTCCCGCAGGGCGCCGCTCCCGGCCGCCACCCGCACGCCCGCCGCGCGCAGCAGCCGTACCGGAGCCGTGCCCGTGCCCCGGCGGTCGAGGCCTCCGCAGCCGCCCTGGGGCAGGCACACCACGGTCACCCCGGCCGCCGCCAGGTGGTCCGCGGTACGCGCGGCCGCCTCGGCGGGCAGCCGGCCGAGGCCGCCGCACGGGCTGAGCGTCACCCCCGGTCGCAGCCCGCCCGCCATCGCGGCGAGCCTGGCCACGCGGGCCGGGTCGGCGGTGTCCGTGTGCAGGTCGACGGGGCAGCCGTGCTCGGCGGCGACCTCCAGGACCGCTTCCACGTACCCCGTGGGATCGGGGTCGGCGTCCGGGCAGCCGCCCACCACCGACGCGCCCATCTTCATCGCGTCCCGCAGCATCGCGATCCCGTCGGCCCCGGCCACCCCGGTCAGTACGCGGGGCATCGCCACCGTCGTCAGCTCGGTCAGCCCGCGCAGCGAACGCCCCGCCCGCAGTACGGCGGTGAGCGCGCCGAGTCCGGTCACGTCGTCCACGCGCACGTGTGCCCGAAGTGCCGTCGCCCCGTGCCCGAGCTGGAGCAGCGCGGCCTCCGTCGCCCGGCTGCGGACGTCGTGGGGGTCGTACGAGAGGGGGCCGTCGGATGCCGCGGAGAGGGCGGTGTCGGGGTGGGCGTGCGGCTCGGCGGGGGCCGGGAGAAGCAGATGGCCGGCCAGGTCGACCCGGGTGCCGCCCGTACGGGTGCCGTCCAGGGTCAGGCTGCCGGCCGTGCCGACCGCCTCGATGCGCCCGCCGCCCAGCCGTACGTCCACGGTCCGGCCGTCGGTGAGCCGCGCGCCGCACAGCAGGAGCGGCGCCGGGTCGGCCGGACCGGGCGTGTCCGGGGACGGTACGGGCGACGAGGGGGGCGGCTGCGGCCGGTTGTCGGGCATCGCGCTCCTGAGGCTCGGACTGTGCACGGTGGTCGCAGGATCACACGGAGGGAAGATCACGCAGAGCGGGTCGAGCCTAGGGCGGAGGTTCGCTCCCCGCCGGGAGGAGCGGAAGAGTCAGCAATAGTCGTACCGGTGTGGCCGGACGGGGGCCGCCCCGGCCGGTCGGGGACCGCCGTGGCCCGGTGGGGCGGCACGGGGAGCCGGGCGCGCGGGGAGCCGGACGTGACCTCCGGGGCCGTCGGCAGGGGATGACCGACAGGGTGGGACAGGCGCCGCGAAACGGATTTGGGTGAACGGCGGCGGAGCGTGTAATGTCTTCCTCGCTCGCCCCAATAGCTCAGTCGGCAGAGCGTCTCCATGGTAAGGAGAAGGTCAACGGTTCGATTCCGTTTTGGGGCTCTGGTGTGGGAGGTTCCCGTCGCGAGGCGGGAATCGATCGCATCACAGCGGTGTAGCTCAGTCGGTAGAGCAAGCGGCTCATAATCGCTGTGTCACCGGTTCAAGTCCGGTCACCGCTACACACAGTAGCCGATTGCGGGGTCGGTCCTTCGATCGGCTACTCTTTCTGCGTTCAATCAGTCTCATTATCCCGTCCGTCCAAGGAGCACTCACGTGGCTGCCACCGACGTCCGCCCGAAGATCACGCTGGCCTGCGTGGAGTGCAAGGAGCGGAACTACATCACCAAGAAGAACCGGCGTAACAACCCGGACCGCCTGGAGATGAAGAAGCACTGCCCGCGTTGCAACGCGCACACCGCGCACCGCGAAACGCGATAAATCAGGCTCGTACGCGAGGCCGTCCCCCTGGTCGGGGGGCGGCCTCGCGTTGTTCTTCCCACCGGCCGTCCAGGGCCGCACGAGACACAGGAGGTGCCGCGCGCATGGCGCTCGACCAGTCCTTCGTGGGGCGGAGCTACCCGCCCACCGTTCCTTATGAAGTGGGCCGGGAGAAGATCCGCGAGTTCGCCGAGGCGATCGGGGACACCAACCCGGCGTACACGGACGCGGAGGCCGCCAAGGCGCTCGGACACCCCGATGTGATCGCTCCGCCGACCTTCGTGTTCGCCATCACCTTCAAGGCCGCCGGGCAGGTCTTCACCGATCCCCAGCTCGGCCTGGACTACAGCAGGGTGGTGCACGGCGACCAGAAGTTCGCCTACCGCCGTCCGGTGCGCGCCGGCGACCGGCTCACCGTCGTCTCGACCATCGAGGCGATCAAGTCGATGGCGGGCAACGAGATCCTGGACGTCCGCGGCGAGGTGCACGACGAGGCGGGCGAGCACGTCGTGACCGCCTGGACCAAGCTGGTGGCCCGCGCCGCCGAGGGGGCGTGAGCAGCATCATGACGTCGAAGATCTCCTGGGCCGACGTCGAGGTCGGCACCGAACTGCCCGCGCAGTCGTTTCCCGTGACCCGGGCCACCCTCGTCCGGTACGCGGGTGCCTCTGGCGACTTCAACCCCATCCACTGGAACGAGAGGTTCGCCAAGGACGTCGGCCTGCCCGACGTCATCGCGCACGGCATGTTCACCATGGCCGAGGCGATCCGGGTGGTCACCGACTGGGTGGGCGACCCGGGCGCGGTCGTCGAGTACGGCGTCCGCTTCACCAGGCCGGTCGTCGTTCCCGACGACGACCGGGGCGCCGTCATCGAGGTCACCGGCAAGGTCGCGGCCAAGCTCGACGACCGCACCGTCCGCGTCGACCTCACGGCGACCAGCGCCGGGCAGAAGGTGCTGGGAATGTCGCGGGCGGTCGTGCGCCTCGCCTGACCGGGAAACCGCGCCGCAGGACCTGACGTGAGGGGCGGTCTCCCCGGAGACCGCCCCTCACGTCGTGTCATGGCCACCCCTTGACGTGGTTAGTGATTGAGCACTAACTTACCGGCATGGCCAGGATGAGCGCGGAGGAGCGGCGCGAGAGCATCGTCCGGGCGGCGAGTTCCGAGTTCGCCCGCGGCGGCTACCACGGCACGTCGACCGAGGCGATCGCCAAACGGGTCGGGGTCTCGCAGCCGTACCTCTTCCGGCTCTTCCCGGGCAAGAAGGCCATCTTCCTGGCGGCGGCGGAACGCTGCGTGGAGGACACCATCCGCATGTTCGCGGAGGCGTCCGACGGGCTGGAGGGCGAGGAGGCCCTGCACGCCATGGCGACCGCCTACCGGCGGGCCATCGCGGAGCGGCCCGAACTGCTCCTGATGCAGATGCAGATGTACCTCGCGGTGGCGGCGGCCGAGCAGGAGGGCGACGAGGAGTTCGGTGCGAGCGTGCGCGCCGGCTGGCTGAGGCTGTGGGACACCGTCCACCTCGCCCTGGGGGCCGACGTCCACGAGACCACGGGCTTCATGGCGTACGGCATGCTCATCAACTGCCTGTCCGCCATGGGGTTCCCGGCCGGACACCAGATCTGGGAAGGGCTGGACCTCTCCACGCGGACCGAGGAGTCGTCGAAGGAGTAGGGAGCGGCGCCACCGGCACCGGTGACGACGGATTCGACGGATCGGATGAACCTGATGGATCGGACGGAACCGGTGGAGCGGACGGAACCGGTGGGAGCGGCCGGGGTGAAGGAAGGCATCGCGGTGCCGCATTTTTCTGCGCGTGAAAGTTAGTCATCAATCACTAACAACATCATCTCCCGGGGGAGCGATGTCACAACGGACCGCACGCGGCGGCTCGGCCGCCTGGGCACTCGTCATCACCAGCACCGCCGGTTTCATGGCGGCCCTCGACAACCTCGTCGTCACCACCGCACTGCCCTCCATCCGCGAGGACCTGGGCGGCGCCCTGCACGACCTGGAATGGACCGTGAGCGCCTACACGCTCACCTTCGCCGTCCTGCTGATGTTCGGCGCGGCACTCGGCGACCGCTTCGGCCGCCGCCGGCTCTTCGTCATCGGCATCACCGTCTTCACCGCGTCCTCCGCCGCCGCGGCCATGGCCCCCGGCATCGACTCCCTGATCGCCGCCCGCGCGGTGCAGGGCGCCGGTGCCGCGGTCATGATGCCCCTCACCCTGACCCTGCTCACCGCGGCCGTGCCCGAGGCCCGGCGCGGGACGGCGTACGGCATCTGGGGCGCCGTGAACGGACTCGCGGTGGCCTCCGGGCCGCTGGTCGGCGGCAGCCTCACCGAACACGTCTCCTGGCAGTGGATCTTCTGGCTGAACGTCCCGCTCGGCCTGGTCCTCGTCCCGCTCGCCCGCCTGCGCCTGGCCGAGTCCCACGGCACCGGAGCCCCGCTCGACCTGCCCGGCACCCTGCTCGCCGGCGGCGGACTCTTCGGCATCGTCTACGGACTGGTCCGCGGACCCGTGGACGGCTGGACCGGAACCGTCGTCCTGACCGGCCTGTTCGCCGGGACCACGCTGCTCGCGGCCTTCGTGCTGCACAGCACCCGCGCCGAGAACCCCATGCTGCCGATGCGGCTGTTCCGCTCCCGCGCCTTCTCCGGCATCAACGCGGCGAGCCTGCTGATGTTCCTCGGCATGTTCGGCTCGATCTTCCTGCTCAGCCAGTACATGCAGGGCGTGCTCGGCTACTCGCCCACCGAGGCGGGCCTGCGGATGCTGCCCTGGACCGGCATGCCGATGCTCGTGGCCCCGATCGCCGGCATCCTCTCCGACCGCGTCGGCGGCCGTCCGGTCGTCGCCACCGGCCTCTTCCTGCAGGCCTTCGGCCTCGGCCACCTGGCCGTGGTGGCGACCGCCGACGCCTCCTACGCCGCCCAGCTGCCCGCCCTGATCGTCAGCGGCATCGGCATGGCGCTGTACTTCGCCCCGGCCTCCAGCCTGGTGATGTCCAGCGTCCTCCCGGAGGAACAGGGCATCGCCTCCGGAGCCAACAACGCCCTGCGCGAGGTGGGCGGCGCCCTCGGCATCGCGATCATGGCGTCGGTCTTCGCGTCCCGGGGCGGCTACGGATCCGGCCAGGACTTCGTCGACGGCATGCGTCCGGCGCTGGTGACCGGCGCTGCGGCGGTCACCAGCGCCGGAC
>NZ_LIRG01000873.1 GCF_001419695.1 Streptomyces prasinopilosus | reverse complement strand
AGTACCAGTTGTTGGCCTGCCAGAAGTCCCAGGCGCCGCAAGGGCTGCCGTAACGCTCGTTCATGTAGTTGAGGCCCCACTTGATCTGGGTGGCCGGGTTGGTCTGCCAGTCGGCACCGGCCGACGCCATCTTGGTTCCCGGCAGTGCCTGGACGAGGCCGTAGGCGCCGGAGGAGGGGTTCACGGCCTTGTAGTTCCACGTGGACTCGTGGTCCACGATGTTGCTGAAGCACTGGAACTGGTCGGCCGGGATCATCTGCCGGGCCATCGCCTGGACCTCGGCGACGCTGTACGAGCTCTGGACCGCGAAGTCGGAGGCGGACGCGGCGGCCGTCTTGGAACGGCTGGCGGCCTTCTCGGCCTCCTCGCGCTCCTTGGCTTCCTCCGCCGCCTTGGCTTCCTTGGCCGCCTGCTCGGCGGCTTCCTTCTTCTTGGCGATCGCGGTCTCGGCGGCGGCCTTGCGGGCCGCTTCCTCCGCGTCCTTCTTGGCGCTCGTGTCCGCGGCGATGGCCATGGTTTCGGCCTGCTGCGTCAGGGACGCGGTCTGCACCTCGACCTGCTGGCCCGCGGGGATGTCCGCGAGCAGCGTGGTGCCGGCCGCGGTCGCCTCGAGGTCATTGTTGGTCTGCGCGGTACTGCCCGACGCAACGCCGACGACGCTTCCGACAGCGGTGACCGCCGTGGCCGAAGCCACTGCGAATCCCCGGACCGAAATCCGGCTCACACGGTTTCCTTCCAGCATCGACCGCTTCGGTGACCCTCGCGGACGCAATCGTGCCCCTGGCACTGGCCTCCCCAACTCGGGTCACGGGAGGTACGGGCCCGGTGGGCAACTCCCGAACGGGAGCGCCGCGTGATGCTCGGGCGGCATACGACAACGCTATGCAGTTGATGCTGGTGCTCGTGGGGCGCCCTGCCGCTGGGGGTGGGGCTGCGTCGTATGCGGGGCCTGACAGGAGTGAGACTCTGCCGCAATACGGAGCCGGGAGGCAATTCCCTCGCGGGTGTGAAAGCTCACATCCCGTTTGGCCCAGGCGATCGCCGGAAAGCCCCGCGCACGCCGACGCCGCCCGGATAGGCTCTTCTGCCTTTCCGGACGGCGCCGAACGCCGGACGGGGCGGACCTCCCGGACCACCGGAACGCTTCGGACGTTTCGAACTCCTCGGACTCCTCGAAGAACCCGAATGCCCCGTGCGTCCCGGACGGCCCGGGTGACGCGGAACGCTCAGATCTGCCCGTCCTCCAGCATTTCGGTCACCAGGGCGGCGATCTGGGACCTTTCGGACCGGTTCAGGGTCACGTGGGCGAAGAGCGGATGGCCCTTCAGTTTCTCGACGACGGCGACCACTCCGTCGTACCGGCCCACCCTGAGGTTGTCCCGCTGGGCGACGTCGTGGGTCAGGACGACCCGCGAGTTGGCGCCGATCCGGGACAGGACGGTCAGCAGTACGTTCCGTTCCAGTGACTGGGCCTCGTCCACGATCACGAACGCGTCGTGCAGCGAGCGGCCCCGGATGTGGGTGAGCGGCAGGACCTCCAGCATGCCGCGCGCGGTGACCTCCTCGATGACCTCGCGGCTGGTGACCGCGGACAGCGTGTCGAAGACGGCCTGCGCCCAGGGGCTCATCTTCTCGGCCTCGCTGCCGGGGAGGTAGCCGAGCTCCTGCCCGCCCACCGCGTAGAGCGGGCGGAAGACCATCACCTTCCGGTGCTGGCGGCGTTCGAGCACCGCTTCCAGGCCCGCGCACAGCGCCAGCGCCGACTTGCCGGTGCCGGCCCGGCCGCCGAGGGAGAGGATCCCCACGTCGGGGTCGAGCAGCAGGTCGAGCGCGATGCGCTGCTCGGCGCTGCGGCCCTTGATGCCGAACGCCTCCCGGTCGCCGCGCACCAGGCGGACGTCACCCTCGGGGGTGACTCGGCCGAGCGCCTTGCCGCGCTCCGACTGGAGGGTCAGCCCCGTGTGCACGGGCAGGTCGGCCGCTTCGGGCACGTGGACGCGGCCCTCCTCGAAGAGGATGTCCACCTGCTCGCCGGGCAGGGTCAGTTCGGACATCCCGGTCCAGCCGGAGGCGTCCGTGACGGCGAGCTCGGCGCGGTACTCCTCGGCGAGGAGGCCCACGGAGGACGCCTTGATCCTGAGCGGGAGGTCCTTCGACACGACGGTGACGTCGAATCCCTCGGCCTGCAGGTTGCGGGCGACCGCGAGGATGCGGGAGTCGTTGTCCCCCAGGCGGTAGCCGCTGGGCAGCAGGCCGGGGTCCGAGTGGTTGAGCTCGACCCGCAGGGTTCCGCCGAGGTCCCCGATCGGGAGGGGGGCATCGAGGCGGCCGTACCGCACCCGGAACTCGTCGAGCAGGCGCAGGGCCTGCCGGGCGAAGTAGCCGAGTTCGGGATGGTGCCGCTTGGCCTCCAACTCCGTCACCACGACGACGGGGAGCACGACCTCGTGCTCGTCGAAGCGGCTCAGGGCGTTGGGATCGGCCAGCAGGACGCTGGTGTCGATGACATAGGTGCGCCGGTCGGGCTTGTGGCGCTTTGCGCTGGTCACCACGGAAGGACGTACCCCCTCGGAAGAGGTCGGGGAGCGACGGAGCGGAGCTGGACCGGTCGACGGCGCCGATGCACGGGCCGAGAACCGGCCCTCCGCTGCTTCGTCCGTGCCGTGACCGCACGGTCGGGCTGGTGCAAAGGGCCTCCCGGGCGGACGGCCCGGGGCCGTCCGCTGAGATCCGACACCCGTGGTTCGGGTGTCGACCTGTCTGAGTTATGCCCTCGAACCATCGCGCCCATGCCGGTCCGGCCGGCGGCACCCCGGTGAACTCCTCGTGACGTCCGCGCACCGGCGCGCCCGTTCCCCCGGACGGCTCACTGCCTTCGTCCGGGCACCACCCGTCCGCCGGGCGGCGTCACGGCCCTGACCTCAGCCTCCGTAACGCCGGTGGCGGGCCGCGTAGTCGCGCAGGGCGCGCAGGAAGTCGACCTTGCGGAAGGCCGGCCAGAAGACCTCGCAGAAGTAGTACTCCGAATGCGCGGTCTGCCACAGCATGAATCCGGACAACCGCTGCTCGCCACTCGTTCGGATGACGAGGTCCGGGTCGGGCTGGGCGCGGGTGTAGAGGTGACGTCCGATCATGTCGACGTCGACGGACTCGGCGAGCGCCTCCATCGAGGTGCCCTTGTCGTGGGCGTCGAGGATCATGGAGCGCACCGCGTCGGCGATCTCCTGGCGGCCGCCGTACCCGATGGCGACGTTGACCACTATGCCGTCGACCTGGGCGGTGGCCGTCTCGGCCTCCTTGAGGGTGGTCTGCATCGCGGCGGGCAGCAGGTCGGGGGTGCCGACGTGGTGCACGCGCCAGCGGCCGTCGGCCGCGAGGCTGCGGACGACGTCCTCGATGATGCCGAGCAGCGGGACGAGTTCGTCCTTCGGCCGGTCGAAGTTGTCCGTCGAGAGCAGCCACAGGGTGACCACCTCGACGTCCGTCTCGGAGCACCAGCCGAGGAACTCGCCGATCTTGTCCGCGCCGGCCCGGTGGCCGTGGACGGTGGTGGAACCCGAGGCCTTCGCCCAACGGCGGTTGCCGTCCATGATGACGCCGATGTGCTTCGGCACCTGAGCGTGGTCCAGGCGGCCTCCCACCCGGCGCGTGTACAGCCTGACCAGCAGGCCGCGCAGCTTGTCGCGCAGGTTCACGTGATCGTCAGCCCCTCCGTGCGGATCGGACAGGGGCGGCATCCGCCGCGGTCCCCGCCCTGCGGCCCGGTATTCCTCGGCCGCGGGCCGACCCTGTCTCCCTGTGGCAGTCCCCGGGGGCGAAGCCTACCTCTGCGGGGGCGGGGGGCCTCAACGT
>NZ_LIRG01000872.1 GCF_001419695.1 Streptomyces prasinopilosus | reverse complement strand
GGGCGGGGCGGCGGCCTTCGCCCGGGGTCCTCCCCGGGCCCGGGCGGGTGTCCGGCGGGAGCCGGGTGAGTCATTCGGCCCCGGCTTCCCGTACCACCCTTTCGTACAGCCAGTTCGTACGCCTGTTTCGTACGGCCGCCCCGTGCGGTCGTTCACGGACGCGGGTATTCGGCCCCCCTCCAGGGCATCCGGTCCCGATCGGCCCGTGATCTGCGAAACTGGCGTGGGAGTGCACGCAGCTCACCCGGCCCGGGGCGGCCGGGCGCTGGCAAGGACCCGCGGGCAGATGCAGCACCGCACGTTTCGGCGGGCGGCCGTGGGGGAGGTCACTGACACGATGATCGGGTTGCGCGGCGGGGCCACGCGGCCTAGAAAAGCAGTCGGGTGGAGATATGCATCGCGGTGGCGGACTGGGCGAGGGGACCGACGGCCTCGGTCCTCGGCGTTCCCGGCGGGGTAGGCACCGGCGCGAGGCGGAAGAGGCGGACGCGGCCCGTCGGGCACACGGTGCTCCGGGCGAGGCCGAGCCGGTCGACCCGTCGAGTGCGGGAAGCAGGATGGGTGGGCGAGTGGGGGTGACCTACAAGTACTTCGGTGCGCCGGACGGCGCCACCGCCGCCCGCGTCCCGATCTCGATGCGCCCCGAGGAACTCGGCGGTGACGAACTCGGCATGGGCGGCATGTTCACCAAGATCAAGCCGGAGACGATGGCCGCCATGGTCCTCACCGGCATAGAGGGCGTCCCCCTGCACAAGGTGCCGCCGCTGGAACTGGTCGTCCTGCACCCCGACTACGCGGTCGTGAAGCTCCCGATGACGGCCGTCGACCCCCTCCGCGACATAGGCGAGGAGGCGGTGGGCGCGGCCGCCTTCATCTGGTCCACGGTCCCCGACCGCGGCGGCCCCGGCGACGCCTTCAACGTCTACCGGCTGCTGCACGAGTGGCAGGACTTCTCCCACCGGCTGCACGAGGCGGGGCACCAGCCGTACTGCCTGGTCTGGCCCTGAGCCGGGGACCTCACGCACGACGGGCGGGACTTCCGGGTCCCGCCCTCTTCGTGTCCCCGTGCCGGTACGGGCCTGCGGGCGGCCGGACCGCGTCGCGGGCCCACGGGTTCCACCCGGAGCGCACCGCGTTCCGGGCGGCTTCGTGACCGGCGCCGGAGCCTTTGCCGCTCCGGCCGGCACCTGAGTCCCCGCCCCCGCCGGACGCGGGGTCCCCCTCCGGGAAGCTCCGGTGGGTACGGGCCGACTGCCGGGCGTGGGCGGCGGCTTCCTCGCCGTCCCCGCCCTGGTCACCGTCCTGGCCTTCGCGATGCGGGCCGCCGTCGGCACCGGTCCGCTGGCCGTCACGGCCGACTCCCCGGCCTCGCTCGCCACCCGCTCGGGCGCCGCCGCCTCCCTCGACCGGGCGATGATCGGCCCCTTCGTCGCCACCGCGGTCCTGGGCGCCCGGGACGGCGGACGCCCGGCCGCGAAGGTCTCCGGACCCCGGCTGCAGCGCGTCTTCGCCCTCGTCCTGCCGGCCGTGGCCGCCCTCGTGCTCGTCGACGCGGTGACATGACGCGGCCCGTGGATCAGGCCAGCGACAGGAACAGCTTCTCCAGTCGCGCCCGCATCCGGTCCCGGTCCCCGGTGGCCTGCGCGCCCTCGGCCATGCAGTGCTGCAGGCCCGTCGCGATGATCGCGAACCCGGCCCGGTCCAGCGCCCGGGAGACCGCCGCGAGCTGCGTGATCACGTCCTCGCAGTCCCGGCCCTCCTCGATCATCCTGATGATCCCCGCGATCTGCCCCTGCGCCCGCCGCAGCCGGTTGAGCACGCTCTTGAGCTCGTCGGCCGCCATCTCCAGCTCCACACTTCCTCCTCCTGGATACCCCGCAGGGTATTCTAGTCCGTTCGGCACCCGCCCGGACGAAGAGACGAAAGGCAACCTCGCACACATGAGCACCCCCACCGCCATCGACCCCGCCCGGGCCGCCGAGCGCCTGAGCACCTACACCGTCATCGACGTGCGCACCCCCGGCGAGTACGCCGCCGCCCACCTGCCCGGCGCCCACAACATCCCCCTCGACCACCTGCGCACCGCGCTCCCCGCCCTCAGGACGGCGGCCGCCCACGGCGAACTGCTGATGGTGTGCGCCTCCGGCGCCCGCTCCGCCTCCGCCTGCGCCCAGCTCGCCGAGGCCGGCATCACCGCCACCACCCTCACCGGCGGCACCACCGCCTGGATCCAGCAGGGCCACCCCGCCGACCGCGACACCACCGGGGCCACCTGGCCCATGGAGCGCCAGGTGCGCCTGGCCGCCGGAGCCCTCGTCCTCGCCGGCCTCGCGCTCGGCACCCGCTACCGGCCCGCCCGCCGGCTGTCCGCCGCCGTCGGAAGCGGCCTGGTCCTCTCCGCCGCCACCGGCACCTGCGGCATGGCCGCCCTGCTCGCCAAGCTCCCCCACAACCGGCCCCGCACCACCGACCTCGACGCCACCCTCGAGGCCCTCGGCCGGTGACACCCCCGCGCCCGGGGTCTCTTCGCCCGCTCCCGTCGGTGCACGTCACCGCGCCCGGGCACCCCGCCGACGCGGGGTGCCCGGGCGCGGCCCGGCGGGGCGGGCGTCAGTGGGCGGCGTGGACGACGGCGTGCCCCCTGCCCCGGCCGATCATCCACTTGTTCACCGGCGTGGTGACCAGGAAGGCGACGACGAAGCCGCCCAGCAGTGACGACCAGAAGAGCCCCTCGGACAGGTGGGCGTCCATCGCACCCGGGACCAGGGCGATGATGCCGTTGTCGACGAGTTCCATCACCGCGATGGAGACGGTGTCGGCGGCGAGCGCGACCCTGACCGCGGCCTTGAGGCCCAGACCGGCCCGGCGCACCGCGAACAGCGTGAACGAGTAGCCGAAGACGAAGGCGAGCACGATCGCCAGGGCCATGGTGGGCACGTTGCCCCACAGCAGCGCGGTGCCGATGACCATGCCGAGGATCTCGCCGACGGCACAGCCGGTCAGGCAGTGCAGGGTCGCCTTCGCCGCCGTTCCCCACGACGCCCCGGACGTACGACCACCGCGGTCGGCGTGGTCGGCGTGTCCGGTGGGGCCGTGTCCGGTGGGGCGGTGTTCGATGCCGGCACGGTGTGCTGCGTGGTCCATGGCCCTCATCCCCTTTCGCATCCAGTGTGGTCCCTCGTGATCCCGGGTTCCACACACCCAACCTCATACCCCCTGGGGGTATTCCGTCGACAAGACCCGCCCACCGGAACGACCGGGCCCGGCGGGCCCGGCGGGACGGGACCGCGCCCGCCGTCCGCGCAGCCCCGCACCCACGGGCACCACGTGACGCCAGATGGCATCACGTGGCGTTATTCGGTGCCACATGGCGCCAAACAAGCGCCAGATAGCGCCATCGAAACCGACGCCAGCCCCCCGGCGCCCACCCGGCACCTTCGATCACCCCCTCACCCCCACGCCCCTCACCTGCGGAAACCAAGACCTGGGAGGATCCACGAGCCCTTCGCGAGACACCAACTCACTTTCCAGGCTTGTCAATGGCGCCACAACGGTGCCACTATGGCGTCATGGATCTCACGCCGTATGTCGACACACTCCGCCGGGAACTCGCGGTGGCCGCCGAGGCCGGCGGGGAGGACGCCCGTGAGCTGGCCGAGCGACTGACCGCCCCGCTGGAGTCGGCGACCCGGCTGACCCTGCTGAACGTGCTGTCCGCCGCCATGGACGAGGTCACCCGTGAACTCGCCCCCGGTTCGGTCGACGTACGGCTGCGCGGGCTCGACCCCGACTTCGTCGTGACACCGCCGCCGGGCGACGCCGGCTTCGGGGCGCCGGCCGGTCCGCCCGAACCGCTGAAGGCTCCGGCCCCGGTGCCCGCCGACGAGGACGGCGCCACCGCGCGGGTGAACCTGCGCCTCCCGGCCCCCCTCAAGGCGCGCGCCGAGGAGGCGGCCGCACGCGAGGGCCTGTCGGTCAACGCGTGGCTGGTGCGCGCGGTGCACTCGGCCGTCGAGAGCGGCGACATCCGGGCCCGTTCCACCACGTCGACCAGGAGCGGCGGACAGCAGTACACCGGCTGGGTGCGCTAGACCCGTCCGGGACCCGCCCGGGCGCGCACCGCACCGCACCGCCGTACGGACACAGACTCCGAGAACTTCCCGAGCAGCCCAGAGGACGGGACGGCCATGCCTTCTTTCGAGACCCCGGAACCGATTTCAGTGACCGTTCGCCTCGGCGCGGGAGACCTGCGGTTCCACGCCGGCGACCGCACCGACACCGTGGTGGAGGTGCTGCCCACCGACCCCGGGCGGGAGGGCGACGTCCGGCTCGCCGGACAGACCCAGGTGACGTACGCGGGCGGGCGGCTGCACATCAAGGCCCCCAAGCAGCGCTCGCTGTTCGGCCGGCCGCCGTCCGTGGACGTCGTCGTCGAGCTCCCCGCCGGTTCCCGGGTGGAGACGGACGCGACCGGGGCCGACTTCCGCGCCGAGGGACGGCTCGGCGAGGTGCGGGTGAAGTG
>NZ_LIRG01000871.1 GCF_001419695.1 Streptomyces prasinopilosus | reverse complement strand
GTCGCCGGCGCCACCCTCATGCCGTCCACCCTGGCACTGATCAGCAACATGTTCCGCGACGCCCGCCAGCGCGGGGTGGCCATCGCCGTCTGGGTCACCATGTTCTCCGTGGGCATCGCCCTCGGCCCGGTGGTCGGCGGAGCCATGCTGGAGTACTTCTGGTGGGGCTCGGTCTTCCTGCTCGGCGTGCCCGTCATGGCGCTGCTGCTGGTGGCCGGCCCGGTGCTGCTGCCGGAGTACCGTGACGAGGAGGCCGGCCGGGTCGACCTGACCAGCGTGGCCCTGTCCCTGGCGGCGATCCTGCCGGTGATCTACGGCCTGAAGGAGATCGCCGACGACGGGCCGTCCGCGCTGCCGCTGCTGGTCCTCCTCGCGGGCCTGCTGATGGCCGTCGTGTTCGTCCGCCGGCAGCGCACGCTGGAGAGCCCGCTGCTGGACTTCCGCCTGTTCGGCGACCCCGCGTTCCGCACGTCCCTGGTGACGCTGCTGCTGAGCATGCTGGTCGCCGGCGGCACCTACCTGTTCGTGACGCAGTACCTGCAGCTCGTCGGCGGGCTGTCGCCGATGAAGGCGGGCCTGTACCTGCTCCCGGCCGCCTTCGCGCTGATCGTGACGTCCGTCGTCTCCCCGATCGCCGCGAGCAAGGTCCGGCCCGGGTACGTCGTGGCCGTCGGCCTGGTCGTGTCGGCGCTGGGTCACGTCGTGCTGGCCCTCACCGACAGCACGTCCGGGATCGCCCAGGCCGTGACCGGCTTCGCCCTCGTCTACGCCGGCGGCGGACCGCTCATCGCGCTGGGCACCGACATCGTGGTGGGATCGGCACCGCCCGAGCAGGCCGGATCCGCCGCCGCCCTGTCGGAGACCAGCACCGAACTGGGCATGGCGCTCGGCGTGGCACTTCTCGGCAGCGTCGGCACCGCCGTCTACCGCAGCGGGGTGGACGTCCCCGACCAGGTCCCGGACGGCGGCGCCGACACGCTCGCCGGGGCGCTGGAGGCGGCGAGGGACCTGCCCGCCGACGTGGCCGCCGCGTTCGTCGACTCGGGCCGGGCCGCGTTCACCGACGGCATGAACGCCATCGGTGTCATCGGCGCGCTGCTGGCGCTCGGTTCGGCGGTGCTCGTGGCGGTGGTCATCAAGAGCCCGCCCACGGGCGCGGCCGAGGAGGGGGCGGAGGAGAGCGCCGACCGCTCCGGCGCGCCCGCGGAGCAGCCCACGGGCTGAACCGGGGACGGACCGGCCGCTCCTCAGACGCCGGGGCGCCCCGTGTAGTCGGCGGCGTACTCGGCGCTGGGCGCGATGGGCGTGATGACGTCGACGAGTACGCCGTCGGGGGCGGCGACGATGAAGTGCCGCTGCCCGAAATCCTCGCTGCGCAGGGGGAGTTCGGGCTTCAGGCCGAGGCCGTCCACGAGCCGGGCGTACTCGGCGTCGACGTCGGTCACCTCGAGGTTGAGCAGGACGCCCTGGGCGGGGCGGCGGAACGCCTCCGGGATGGTCTCGTGGGCCGCGTCGACCAGGGCGAGTTCGTAGTGCGGCGGTTCGGGGCGCCGGAGACTGACGTACCACTCGTTGTCGAAGGTCGTCTCGAATCCGAACAAAGAAGTGTAGAAGTCCGCACATTCCCGGAGCCGCGGGGTACAGATCACCGGGTAGAAGCTGGTCGTGGCGGAGGACGTCATCGGGGCACCGTTCCGGGGTGTACGGGTCGTTCGACCGTGGGGGGCGTTTTCTCGTGTCAACGAGAGGTGCCTCCCGCCGTCACGGCCGTCGAGCGCGACGGCGGGGGGCACCTCTC
>NZ_LIRG01000870.1 GCF_001419695.1 Streptomyces prasinopilosus | reverse complement strand
CGGGCAGCGCGGCGGCGGCCCGGTGGCAGGCCTCCCGTGCGCGGTCGGGCTTGTCCTTGCCGCGCAGGGCGCGCCGCACCTGGGCCAGGGCGAGCAGGACGGCCCCGTCCCCGGAGTCGGGTTCGGCGAGCAGCCAGTCGCGGGCCCAGGCCGCGCAGGAGGACTCCCGGGCGAGCACCGTGATCCGGTGGCCGCGGCGGTCCCAGTCGTCCCCCGTGCGCACCAGCAGCGAGCGGCTGTTCTGCCACCGGCCCTGCGCCAGCGCGGCTCGCGCGGCGAGGAGCTCTTCGTCGTCGAGGGCCTCGTCGAAGGCCTGTCCCGCCCGTCTGCGGACACGGCCGAGGGGAGGCGGGGGTGGGGGCACCGCGGACTTCCTCACGCGCTCTTCCGGTGGCTCGGCCCATGGCGGGTGGTCGGCCCGCACGGCAGTGGTCGGCTGCCGTCAGCCATGGGCTGATCACGGACAGCAAACCGTCAGCCAACAGTTGGCGTCAAGGGCGCCCCGGGCATTACACGCGTCAACTGGCGTCACGGGAACATCACTTGGAGGTGGCAGCCGTGCGGACGGACGGGAGGAGGCTTCCGGGCCGGACGCGGGGCCTGGTTCGATGGGACCATGACCGCCGCCGATGGACCCGTGCCCGCCGCCGACGAGATCCTCGACGTCGTGGACGAGCACGACCGGGTGACCGGCCGGGCCCCGCGCGGCGAGGCCTACGCGCGGGGGCTGCGGCACCGTTGCGCGTTCGTCCTGGTCAGGGACGCCGAGGACCGGATCTTCGTGCACCGGCGCACCCCGACGAAACTGATCCACCCCTCCCTGTACGACATGTTCGTCGGCGGGGTCGTGGGCGCCGGCGAGAGCTATGCCGAGGCGGCCCTGCGCGAGGCCGAGGAGGAACTGGGCGTCTCCGGGCTGCCGCGGCCTTCGCACCTCTTCACGTTCCTCTACGACGCGGGCGACGGGCGGAGCTGGTGGTCGGCGGTCCACGAGGTCCGCTGCGACCTGCCGGTGCGGCCCCAGCCCGAGGAGGTGGCCTGGCACGCCTTCCTGACCGAGCCGGAGCTGGAGCGCCGCCTGGGCGACTGGGCCTGGGCCCCGGACGGCCTGGAGGCGTACGAGCGGCTCAGGGCCCGCCGCGGATGACCGCACCGCCGGGACCCGGGCCGCCGGGACCCGGGCCGCCCGAGGGGGCCGGCGAGGCGAGAGGGCGGGCGCACCGGCCGGGCCCGTGTCCGGGCGCCCCGGTAGGGTCGCGGAGTGATCGACTTCGTACGGAACGTCCGGTCGTGGTTCGCGCCCCGGGACGTGCGGCGGGAGGGGACCACGCCCGACTACCGCTTCTCGCTGGCGAACGAACGCACGTTCCTGGCCTGGCTGCGGACCGCGCTCGCGCTGATCGGCGGCGGCTTCGCGGTGGACCAGTTCCTGCCGGACCTGCGCTGGGGCTGGCGGGTCGGGCTCGCGCTGGCGCTGCTCGCCGCGGGGGTGCTGTGCGCGCTGCGCGCGGTCAACCACTGGGTGCGCTGCGAGCGGGCCATGCGGCGCGGGGAGGATCTGCCGGTCTCCCGGTTCCCGGTGCTGCTGAGTCTGGTGGTCGCCGTCGTCGCCATGGCGATGGTCGTCGCGGTGCTCACCGGGTGGGACGGGTGACCGGGCCGGCCCCGGCGCGCCCGGGCCGGGACCCGGGCCTGCAGCCCGAGCGGACCCGGCTCGCGTGGCGGCGTACGACCCTGGCGTGCACGGTCGCCTCCGTGCTGGCGGTACGGACCGCGCTGTACGGCGGGGTCTCGGCGCCCGGGGTCGTCCTGTGCGCCCTGTGCTGCGCCTGCTGGCTGGGGTTCCTCCTGGCCGCCCACCGCCGGATCCGCGTCCTCTCGTCCGGCCGCGCCCCGGCCGCCCCCTCCCCGCTCCACCTCGCCGCGGCGGTGCTGTGCACCGCCGCGGCGAGGTGG
>NZ_LIRG01000087.1 GCF_001419695.1 Streptomyces prasinopilosus | reverse complement strand
CTCGGCGGGGCCCATGCCCGTCAGGGCGTCGCGCACCGCCTGGACGGTCGCCGCGTCGGCGCCTTCCTCCTCCAGCGTCCGGCACGCCTCCCGTACGGACAGCTCGCGTCGTTTGGCTCCCGCCTCGTCGTTCTGGGCGGGATCGAAGTAGACGGTGGCCCACGGGCCGGGACGCTCGAACAGGGGCCCCAAAAATGACAGGTGCACTCTTTCTCCCTCATTCGTCCTGATATCCGGCTGAGTACCCGAAGGCCGGGGACGAACACACGGNNGGCGGGACCCCGCCCCCGGCGGGCCTGCCGGCCGGCGAGCAGCCTCTTCCCGCGGTCGCGTCCGGCGCCGTCGCGTCCGACGAGCGCCTTCCCGGCCGGCGCCGGGGCGTTCGGGCGCCGCGGACGGCCGGCGGGCGGGGACGTCAGGACGATGACGGGAGGTCAGCGGCGCCGGCGTACGAGGCGGCGGAACGCCCTCGGTCCGCCCGTCGGCGCGGGCAGCGCTCCCGCGACCGCGTCGTCCAGCAGGGTGCCGACCGTCTCGGCCGCACACGCGCGGTTGGCGCCGATGCCCCCCGACGCCCCGCGCTTGATCCAGCCCACGACGTACGTCCCCGGCCTGCCGGGCACCCGGCCGCGCTCGTGCGGCACGGTCCCGGTCTCCTCGTCGAACGGCAGTCCCGCCGGGGGCGCCCCGCGGTGGCCGACCGCCCGGAGCACCAGCCCGGCCGGTATCTCCTGCTCACCGGTGCCGCCGGTGACGCGCACCGCGCGGACGGTCCCGTCCCCGTGGACCTCGACGGGCGCGGAGAGGAAGCGGAGCACGATGCGCCGCCGTGCCGCCGCCCCGGGGGCGAGGGACCAGTCGACGGTCTCACGCGCCACGCCCCGCAGCAGCCCCGCCCTGTCCCCGGGACCGGCGGCGTCGATCGCGGCCCCGACGCGCGCGTCGTGGTCGTCCACGAGCAGGTCCACTCCGGGGAGGTGTTTCAGGGCGAGCAGTTCGGGCCCGGTGTACGCCGCGTGTTCCGGGCCGCGGCGTCCGAGCAGCACCACCTCGCGCACCTCGCCGCGGCGCAGTTCCTCCCACACGTGGCCGGCGAGCGCCGTGCCGGCCTGCGTCCTCGGGTCGAAGACCAGGAGCCGGGCGGCGTCGAGGGCGACGTTGCCGTTGCCGACCACGACGGCACGTCCGGTCCGGAGGGCGACCGCGTCCGGCGCGACCTCCGGGTGCCCGTTGGACCAGGCGACGAAGGTGGTCGCGGGAAGGCTGCCCGGCAGGTCCTCGCCGGGTATGCCGAGCCGGCGGTCCGCGGCGGCCCCCACGGCATAGATCACCGCGTCGTGGTGTGCGGCGAGTTCCGCGGGCGTGACGTCCGCGCCCACGTCGAGGCCGAGGTGCATGCGGACGCGGGGGTGGGTGTGGAAGCGGGCGAAGGCGTCGCCGATCCTCTTGGTCGCCGGGTGGTCCGGCGCCACGCCGTACCGGACGAGTCCGCCGGCGGCCGGGAGCCGGTCGACGAGGGTCACCTCGGAGCGGGTGTGGAGCAGCAGGTCCTCGGCGGCGTACATGCCGGCCGGCCCGGTGCCGACGACCGCCACCCGCAGCGGCCGGAAGTCCGGTGGCAGGACCCGGTCGAAGGCCGGTCCGCCCCAGGGGTGGAGGTTCGGGCCGGGGCCGGCCGTCCCGGAGTCCGCCGCTTCCTCCGCCTCCGCCCGTGACGTCGTCGCGGCATGCCCGAAGTGGGCCGCGTTGATGTCGGCGTACTCCCGCTGTCCGCCGGTCAGGGCGTCGACCGGGAGGACGGCGTCCACCGGGCAGGCGTCGGCGCAGGCGCCGCAGTCGATGCACGCCCTCGGGTCGATGTACAGCATCTCCGTGCTGCCGAAGGCCCGTTCCCCGGGCGCGGGGTGAATGCAGTTGACCGGGCAGACGGTGACGCAGGTGGCGTCCGTGCAGCAGGTCTGGGTGATCGCGAAGGCCATGTCGTCCGCTCGCCTGGAGGTCGTCAGATCAGGTGGGCGCGCCGGTAGAAGAACAGCGCGGGCTTGGTGAGCAGTCCGGCCGAGGCCAGGAAGTCCATCAGTCCGGAGCAGCTGGAGCGCATCATCGACTTGTGGTGCTCGTTGGCCTTCGCCTCGCGCAGGGCGCGCGCCTCGTCCAGTCCGGCGTTGGCGTAGACCTTCCGGTTGACCATGCTGGTGACGATGACGTAGGACGCCACGGCGATGACCAGCGAGTGGATCCGGCGGCGCACGCCTCCGGCGCGCGCGAGGTGTTTGCGCGTCTCCTCGCGGGCGAACTTCATGTGCCGTGATTCCTCGACGACGTGGATGTTGTTGATGGTCCGGACGAAGGGCACGACCCGTTCGTCGCGCATCCAGTCGCGCTGCATGACGTCGAGGACCTCCTCGGCCACCAGGATCGACGCGTACGCCGCCTCGCCGAACGCGACGGTCTTGAAGAGGCGGCCGAGTTCGACCGCCGTCCGGCGGGGGCGGTAGGCCGGCGCCCGGAGTTTGCGCGCGCCGCGGGCGAACATGATCGAGTGCCGGCACTCGTCGGCGATCTCGGTGAGCGCCCACTGGACGGTGTCGTCCGTCGGGTCCTTGGCGTAGACGTCCCGCAGCACCATCTGCTGCAGGATCATCTCGAACCAGATTCCGGTGCAGGCCACCGAGGCGGCCTCCTGACGCGTCAGCTCCTTGCGCTGCGCGTCGGTCAACTCGTTCCAGTACTCCGTCCCGTAGAGGGTGCTCCACTCCGGGCTGGTGCCGTGGAAGCTCTCGTCGAGCGGGGTCTGCCAGTCGACCTCGGTGAGCGGGTCGTAGGAGAGCCGCGCGGAGGAGTCGAGCAGCCGCCGGGCGGTGCCGTCCTCGGGCGCGGGGCTCTCGGCCTCCGGTCGCGAGCTGCTGATGGCCATGCTGGGACTCCTCGAGTCGGGTCCGGGAAGCGCCCCGCCCTCCCTTGCCATTACTGGCGGTAACAGCGCCTTGCTGACGAACCTTATAGCAAGAGTCGTCGTGTGCCCACCCTCGGGCCGCCCGCAGAGGCGGTGCCGTTGCCGTCGGCACCGTGCGCCGGGCGCCTCGTCCCGCCCGGGTGCGCCCGGGTCCGGGCAAGGTGGTGGACCGCCCCGGGGGACCTCCCGCCCCGGCTACGCCGAGGGGGCGGGCGGCACGCCCTCACCACCGGGTGGTGCGGTGAAGGCGGCGGGCGGCCCCGGAGCGGCTTGCGCGTCGCCGGGCAGCGGGCCCGCGGCGACGCCGGAGCGGGGTGTTCCCGGACGGTCACGAGGACGGCGTCGTACCCGGACCCCGGTGCCCCTCAGGACTCTCCCGCGAGCGCAGTTCGGCGACCGCGCTCCCGGCCTCCCCGGCCACCTGCGCGTCGGCCACGACGTCGTAGCGTCCGGCGACGATCTGGCTGCGGGAGGTGAAGTCGCGGCGCCCGCCGGTGAGGGCGTGGCCGATGAAGCCGAAGACCGCTCCGAAGACGGCGCCGTAGGCGATCCCGCTGAGCAGGAGGACGAGAGCGGTGTGGGATCCGGCCGCGAAGAGGGAGAGCAGCAGCCCGACGAGCAGGCCGAACCAGGCTCCCGAGCCCGCGCCGGCCAGGGCGGCGCGTCCGCGGGTGAGGCGGCCCAGCACGGTCTCGACCATCCTCAGGTCCGAACCGATGATCGCGGTGCGCTCGACGGGGAAGCCGCTGTCGGCGAGGAAGTCGACGGCTCGCTGGGCTCCTTCGTAGGTGGGGTACGACTCGACGACGACCCGGTCGGTACGGGGCGGGGACGGTTCAGCGGACATCGGTACGCTCCATGGTCTGGGGCCGCTCGGACGGCACGGCGGTCGGTGCGGGGAAGCCGGGCGGCCGCCCGGCTCCGTCACCGGGCGGCTTCGCTGCCGGCGGTGGCACCCCCGGCGGCGCCGCCGTCCACCGCCCGGATGTCGAGCTCGCCGTCCGCCGCGTCCACGCGGACGCTCGCGCCGGATTCCAGGGCACCCGACAGCAGCAGGTCGGCGAGCCGGTCGTCGAGCTCGCGCTGGATGGTGCGACGCAGCGGCCGGGCGCCGAACTCGGGCTGGTGGCCGAGGTCGGCGAGCAGGTCGGCGGCACCGTCGGTGACCTGGAGGGTGACGTCCTGGGCGTGCAGCCGGCGGCGGGTGTGCTCCAGGAGCAGGTCGACGATCTGCCGCAGCTGGCCGCGCTCGAGGCCGCGGAAGACGATGATCTCGTCGATGCGGTTGAGGAACTCGGGCCGGAAGTGCTGTTGCAGGGCGGGCATGACCGACGCGCGGACCTTGGCGTAGTCCTCGACGCCGGCGGAGAGGATGCGGTCGGCGCCGATGTTGGAGGTCATGATGACGACCGTGTTCTTGAAGTCGACGGTGCGCCCCTGGGCGTCGGTGAGGCGTCCGTCGTCCAGCAGCTGCAGCAGGACGTTGAAGACGTCCGGATGGGCCTTCTCGACCTCGTCCAGCAGCAGCACCGCGTACGGCCGGCGGCGCACGGCCTCGGTGAGCTGGCCGGCCTCGTCGTAGCCGACGTATCCGGGCGGGGCGCCGACCAGCCGGGCGACGGTGTGACGTTCCTGGAACTCGCTCATGTCGAAGCGGATCATGCGGTTCTCGTCGCCGAAGAGGGCGGCCGCCAGCGCGCGGGCGAGTTCGGTCTTGCCCACCCCGGTGGGGCCGAGGAAGAGGAAGCTGCCCACCGGCCGGTGGGGGTCGGCCATGCCGGCGCGGGCCCGGCGCACCGCGCGGGCGACAGCGGCGACGGCCTCGTCCTGGCCGACCACCCGCTGGTGCAGGTGCCCTTCCAGGCCCATGAGGCGTTCCCGCTCCTCCTGCGTGAGCTGGGCGACGGGGATGCCGGTGGTGCGGGAGACGACCTCCGCGATGTCCTCGGCCGTGACCTTCGGCTCGGCCTGCTCGTGGTCCTCGTCCTGCGCGGTCTTCAGCTCCTGTTCGGTCCGCCTGATCCGGTCGCGCAGGTCCTTGGCGCGCTCGTAGTCCTCCTCGGCGACGGCCTGGTCCTTCTCCCGGCCCAGCGCGGCGATGCGGTCCTCGATGTCGCGGGTGTCGGCCGGGGTGGTCCTGGCCCGCAGCCGGACGCGGGCCGCGGCCTGGTCCATCAGGTCGATGGCCTTGTCGGGCAGGAAGCGCGAGGTGACGTAGCGGTCGGACAGTTCAGCGGCGGCGACCAGCGCCTCGTCCTGGATGCGGACCTGGTGGTGGGCCTCGTAGCGGTCGCGCAGGCCGCGCAGGATCTCCACGGTGTCGTCGACGGTGGGCTCACCGACCAGGATGGGGGCGAAGCGCCGCTCGAGGGCGGGGTCCTTCTCGATGTGCTTGCGGTACTCGTCGACGGTGGTCGCGCCGATCAGGTGCAGTTCGCCGCGGGCCAGGGCGGGCTTGAGCATGTTGCCCGCGTCCATCGCGCCCTCGCCGCCTCCCCCCGCGCCGACGACGGTGTGCAGCTCGTCCAGGAAGAGCACCAGGTCGTCGCCGTGTTCGCCGACCTCGTCCAGCAGCTTCTTCAGCCGCTCCTCGAACTCGCCCCGGTACTTCGTGCCGGCGACCATTCCGGCCAGGTCCAGGGAGACCAGCCGCTTGCCCTCCAGCGTGACCGGCACGTCGCCGGAGACGATGCGCTGGGCTATGCCCTCGACGATGGCGGTCTTGCCCACGCCCGGGTCGCCGATCAGGACCGGGTTGTTCTTGGTGCGGCGGGAGAGGATCTCGATGGTCTGCTCGACCTCCTCGTCCCGGCCGATGACCGGGTCCAGCCTGCCCGCGCGGGCCTGTCCGGTCAGGTCACGCCCGAACTCGTCCAGGGTCGGTGTGCCGCTGGGCTGCTCGGCCGCCTGCCCGGGCGGAGCCGCGACGGCCTCGCCGCCGGCCTCGGCCAGGGTCCGCGCGGCCGACGACTCCGGGTTCGAGGCCAGGGCCTGCAGGATGTGCTCCGGCCCGATGTAGGAGGCGCCCAGGCGTCGGGAGAGCTGGTAGGCGTCCAGCAGCGCCCGCTTCGCCGACGGCGAGAGCTCGTTCGGACCGGGGCCCGGCGCCTCCTCCAAGGCGGCGTCGACGCCCAGGCGCCGGCCCAGCGCGTCCACGTCGACACCGGCCCCGGTGAGCATGCGCCGGGTGCTGTCCACCTCGAGCGCGGCGGCCAGCAGGTGCCGGGCGCCCAGTTCCCCACTGCCGTCCCGGGCCGCCGCCTGCTGAGCGCGTGCGACCAGCTCCCGGGCACGCTCGGACAGCAGGCTTCCGACGTCGACCTGCCGGGGCCGCCGTTGCGCGGAGGGGGGCCCGCTGCCGAAGAACCGGGTGAAGACGTCGTCGAAGTCGTCGAACGGGCCACGCCCGAAACCGAATCCCGGAGTGCTCATCTCCTGCGTCCTTCCCTGGGGCCTCGGCACCGTGTCACCGCGTGCGTGCGGAAGCGGGTCGCCGGTGCCTCGCACGGCGGTTCCCGCCGGTCAAACGCGTCGGGTGCGGCGCGACGAGGGGGACGGCCGGCGCCACCGTCCCGCACGACGGGGCCGCCGCGCCGCGCGGGGCGGACCTTTGCACCGGCTGCCGTCCCGTACCCCCTCCTCACCCGACCTGACGGGACCAGCCGCCCGCACCCTCACGACTCCACAGATACCGGACAAACGCGTGGAGTGCAGTCCGGACAGGACCGGCAGCGACCGGGCCCGGGTCCGCACCGGCGCCGGCACACCCTTCTCCCCCGTCGCCGTGGCCCGCGGGTGGGACCGCCGCTCACCGCCCGGTCCGGGCGAAGGCGGCCTCGTCCCGGCCTCCGTGCGGAACGGGCGGCCACCCCCTGTGTGGAGGTTTCTCCGCCGGAGATGTTTCAATTCGCATCCGGTTTCCGGGACCCGCTCGAGGGTGAGGCTCGATTCACCCGCACGAGGTCACCGGGGAAGGAAATACTGCTGTGCGGAAGTACCGCCGGTCAGTGAAGGAGATGAGGGCATGTCCGGGGTGGAGCCCACGCAGGCCCTCGGGGGGGAGTCCCCGCCCGAACCTGCCGCCACGCTCGGCAGGGCGCTGGAAGCCCTCGGGAGCGGCGCGTACGTCGTGGACGAGCAGGGCCACGTGCTCGCGGTCAACGCCCACGCCGAGCACCTGCTGGGCATGGCCGCGCAGGACATCCTCGGCCGCGACGCGCACGACCTGCTGCACCGGGACGCCCACGGCCAGCCCCTGCCGAGGGCCCAGTGCAGCATGCGGCAGGCCTTCCTCGCCGGGCGCACCACCCAGGTCGAGGGGGACTACTTCGCCCGCGGGGACGGCTCCCTGCTGCCCATCTCCTGGCTGATCACCCCCTATGACGTCGGCGACCGGGAACTCGGCACGCTCGTCCTCTTCCACCCCCGGAACTCACCGGAGATCGAACCCCAGCCGGAGGTGGCGGCCGGCCCGCTGCCGGAACTCGAACGGCTCGCGCTGCTGGCCGAGACCACCACCCAGCTGACCTCCACCCTCGACGTCGAGGAGGCGCTGCGCCGGCTGGTGACCCTGGTGGTGCCCCGGCTGGGGGACTGGGTCGTCGTCGATCTGATCACCGAGCGCGACGACGTGTGGCGCACCCTTGTCGTCCACGCGGACGGTGACGTCCTGGTGCGCCACGAGGCGCTGCAGGGACCGATGCCGCCGGTCCCGGAGGAGTCCCAGATGCCCTTGTCCAGGGCCCTTCGCGGGGTCGCCTCCGCCCTCGCCGGTCCGCAGACCTACCGGGAGGCACCGGATTCCGGCATCGCGCTCGAACAGCGCCGCCTGTTCGAGGCGACCGGCATCCGCTCCGCGGCCATCGCCCCCATCCGCAGCACGCGCGAGGTGCTGGGGGCCCTCACGCTGGGCCGTGCCGAGAAGCCGGTGGACTTCACCGTCGACGACCTCCCCCTGATCGAGGACATCGCCCGCCGGGCCGGCCTCGCCCTGGACAACGCGAGTCTCTACGAACGCCAGCGCAAGGTCGCGGAGACCATGCAGAACCACCTGCTGCCCCAGATGCCGCGCGTGCCCGGGCTGCAGATGACGGTGCGCTACCTGCCCGCGCCCGACGCCTCGCAGGTCGGCGGCGACTGGTACGACGCCTTCTCCCTGTCCGACGGCGCCACGGCACTGGCGGTGGGAGACGTCGTGGGCCACGACCTGGAGGCCGCGGCCGGCATGGCGCAGCTGCGCAACATGCTCCGCGCCTACGCCTGGACCCTGCAGGAGCCCCCCAGCAGGATCATCGGCCGACTGGACGAGGCGCTCCTGCACATCACCGACGTCGCCATGGCCACCGTGGTCTTCGCCCGGATCGAGGAGGCGGACGACGGCCGCTGGAAACTGTCCTGGACCAACGCGGGACACCCGCCGCCCCTGCTGATCAGCCACGACGGCCTGGCCGAGTACCTCACGGACGGCCACGGCATCCTCCTGGGCACCGGGACCCGCGGCCCCCGCACCGACGCCGTGACCCTCCTGCCCCCCGGATCCACCCTCCTGCTGTACACCGACGGGCTGATCGAGGAATCCGGCCGCACCCTCGACGAGGGGCTGCACCGGTTGCGCCGGCACGCCGCCGCCCTCGCCCACCGCCCGCTGGCCTCCTTCACCGACCATCTGCTGCGCCGGGTCCGCCCCGTCGCCAACGACGACGACGTCGCCCTCCTCGCCCTGCGGACACCCACCCTGAAGTGAACCCGGGCAGTGGTCCCCCGGCGGGTGTCCGGCCCGGACGCCCCGGGCCGGACGCCCCGGGTCGGTGTGCCCGGGCCGGTGTGCCCGGGCCTTCACCCCCGCGACCGCACCGGTCCGCGCGGCCGCACCGGCGTCCCCGCCGCACGCCGGCCGTGCGCGGCCGAGCCGGGCAGGGCGACGGCGCGCAGGAGGGCCGCCGGGGACGGCCTGCGGAGTGCGGCACGCACCAGCAGAAAGCCGATGAGGCCGCCCAGGGCGTTGGCGAGGAGATCGTTGACGTCGCAGGCCCGGCCGTTGTTGAAGACCACGTAACTCAGCAGCTGGGTCAGTTCGATGCACAGGCTCGCCAGCAGGCTCACCGCCGTCGCCCGGCGTACGCCGGACACTCGGCTGATCAGCGGCAGCAGCATCCCGAACGGTACGAACATGATCACGTTGGGGACGGCGGTCACGTCGAAGGTGACCAGGGGGATGAAGTTGATCTGCTGGAACCAGGGAGTCTGGTTGGCGTACTGCCCCCAGGTCACGGTGATGGGGAGGACGGTGATCGACAGCACCGCCGCGGCGTAGACGGCGGTGGCGATCCTCAGTGTCGCGTGCCGGCCGGTCCAGCCCGGCCGCGACCGGTGTGCGCGGACGGCGGTCACGGCGGCGAAGGCGATCAGCCCGGGTCCCAGTACGAGGAGAGGGGGGATGTCGAAGTTCACGTTCACGTCGGCCTCCTACGGCGTCCGGCAGCGGTTCGGTGATCAGCATCCGGCTCCGCGGTCCCCGCCCGGATCGGCGGAAAGACAGGACCTGAGCGGCCCGGCTACGACTTTCGGCAGAGGGGGGAGGCCGTCGGTCGGCATACGCTGCGCAGCATGTGTTTCCCTCGCAGGAGGCCGGGCGACGGCTTCCGCCCCCTTCGCTGCCTGCTGTGGACGGCCGCGACCGGCGCCGTGGTGGCCGCCGCGGTGCTGGACGTGCACTACGGCACCTTCCGGCAGCCGGGCACCGGGACCCTGCTGGGCGTCTCGGCCTCGGTGGCGGCCCTCTCGCTGACGGTTCTGCTCGCCCTGGTCGGGCGCGGCGCCCGGCCGGGGGTGATCGTCTTCCCGGCCGGGGCCGCCGCGGTCGCTTCGCTCGCCTGCTCCGCGGGTCTGCACCTGAGCGGCCGCGAGGCCCCGGCGTCCTCCGCCTACGGTGCCTTCGAACCCGTGGCCCTGCTGGTGGTGCTGGCGGTCACCGTACGGCGCGGTACGCCGGTGCCCGCGGCGGTCGTCGCCGTCGGCCTGCAGGCCGCGGTGATCGCACGGCCCCTCGCGCTGCACGTCAACGAGGGCAGCGTCATCGTCTCCTTCGTCCTGACGCTCGTGGCCGTGGCCGTGACGGGGGCGAGTGCGGCCGCCCGCCTGGTGGCGGCCGACCGGCGGCAACGGGAGCACCGGATCCGTCTGCACCAGAGGGTGGACCTGGCACGGGAACTGCACGACTTCGTGGCCCACCACGTGACCGGCATCGTCGTGCAGGCCCAGGGCGCGCAGGCGGTCGCCGCCAAACGCCCGGACCTGGTCGTGCCCGCGCTGGAGCGCATCGAGCGGACCGGCGCGGAAGCACTGGTCTCGCTGCGCCGCATGGTGGGCCAGCTCCGCGCCGAGGACGGCGGGGTGCCGCTCACCGCACCGGTGGAGATCCGCTCGCTGCGCGCCCTCGTCGCCGATTTCAGGATGCGGGGCGTGTCCTCGCGGCTCGTCGAGGACGGGCCCACGGAGACCCTGCCGCCGGAGGTGGCCGCCGTCGTCCACCGCGTGACGATGGAATCCCTCACCAACGTGCGCAAACACGCCCGCGACTGCCGCGACGTCCGGGTCCGCGTGCAGGTCCTCCCGCAGCAGGCCGTCGTCGAAGTCGCCAACGACGGCACGGCCCGCCGGCCCGCTGCCGACGGCTACGGCCTCAGGGGGCTGCGAGAACGGGTCACCGGGGCCGGGGGCACGTTCCGTGCCGGTGCCACCGCGGACGGAGGATGGCTGGTCCGCGCCTGCCTGCCGCTCGCCCCGGCCGGGACGGACGGGTCGTGATCCGCGTACTCATCGCCGACGACCAGGCCATCGTGCGCACCGGCATGGCCATGATCCTGGCGGCCGAGGACGGCATCGACGTCGTCGCCGAGGCCGTGGACGGCGTCCACGCCATCGAGGAGGCCGCCCGGCACCGGCCCGACGTCGTCCTGATGGACATCCGCATGCCGCGTCTCGACGGCCTGGACGCGCTGCGTGCGCTGACCCGCCCCACGGCGGGCCACGTCCCCAAGGTGGTCATGGTCACCACGTTCGACGACGAGGAGTACGTCGACACCGCCCTCCGGTCGGGTGCCTGCGGCTTCGTCCTCAAGGACTCCGGCCCCCGGCTGCTGGCGGAGGCGGTCCGGGCCGCGGCGGTGGGAGACTCCCTGATCAGTCCCTCGGTCACGGTCCGTCTGCTGCGCCGGCTGGGGGCGCCCGGTACGCGGCGGGCACCGGACACGGACCTCTCCCCGCGCGAGGTGGACGTCGTCCGGCTCGTCGCCCAGGGACTGACCAACGCCGAGATCTCGCACGCCCTGAACATCACGGTGGGCACGGTCAAGAGCCACCTGGGCAACGTCCAGGGCAAGCTCGCCGTCCGCAACCGGGTGGAGATCGCGGCCTGGGCGTGGCGGGTCGGGCTGGCCCGGACGGGCTGAGGTGCGGCGGGCCCCCGGGGCACCACAGCGGCGGGCCCGCCGGCCACCGCACCGCGCGCCGCGCCGGCCGCGTCCGGCTCACGACGTCGCGGAGGACCGCCCGCCGCCACCGCGGCGGGACGGACGGCGGCTCGCCGGCCCGCTCCGGACCCCGTGGTGCGGTGCCGCCCCGGCCGGGTCCCCCGGGGCGGCGCCGCGTGCGCGACAAGCGACAAGGAGGGGCGGCATCGTCGGACCACCGCCTCCGGACCGGACACCTCCCGCGTCTCCTGGGTGGTCCGACGAAGGCCCGTCGTTCGGCACGGCGGCGGCCGGCCGCGGCGGAGGGCCGCGCGTGCGGCCGCACGGCCGCGGGCGGCGGACGCACCGGTGCGACGGGACCGGAGCCGGCGGTGACGGGGCGTCGTCGGGCGGCTCGCCGTCCAGGGCGTGTCCGGCGTGCCACCGGGTACCCGGGGCCTCCGTGCGCGGGCCCGCCGCGCACGGACCCGGGCCGGGAGGCCTCCGGGGCCGACGGGGCCCCGCGGTCTCCGGCAGGAGGCGGGCGACTCCGCTGCTGTACGACCCCGACGGAGGACGGTATCGCGATGACCGAGTACGAGCGTTCACGGACCATGCCGGCACGACCCGAGCACGTCTTCGACCAGGCCGCCCACGTGGACCGGATGGAGACCTGGCTGCCGGAGGCCCTGCACGTGGACGCCGGGGAGCTTCCGGCCGTCACCGTGCACGAGGACCGCACCGACGAGGACACCTCCGCCCTGTTCCGTGCCCGGCCCGAGCAGATGCGGCTGGAGTGGGGCACCCGCGACCGGGGCAGCTACGCGGGATGGCTCCAGGTCGCCGGCATCGGCAGCGGGGCCAGTGAGGTGACCGTGCACCTGTCGTTCTTCGACGGCAGCCACGATCCCGGCGAGAGGGCCGCGGGCGACGCCCTGGACACCAGTCTCCGGCGCCTGGAGGAACAGGTGCGGCTGCGCGTGGACGACACGGCCGGATGAGGGACGGAGCGGACACCCCGTGGCACGCGTCAAGCAGTACGCCGTCGCCGCCTCCGGACAGTGGACGGACGAGGAGGAGGGCCGCCGCCGGCTGCCCGCCGGCGAGGTGCACGCCTGGGAGCCGGGTCTGAACCAGACCGTCTGCGGGCTGTCCCTCAGCCGCTCCCGGCTGGTCCGCTTCCCGCACGTCGGCTGGCCGGACACCTTCCCGGAGTCGGGAGGGGCGGCGGACCGGGTGCGGCGTCAGTGCCCGCGCTGCGCCTCGGTCGCCGGACGCCGTGGCGGCGACGCCCGTCCGCGGTGGCACCGCACCAACCCCCGGCCGTGAGTGCGGCCCCCCGGGGCGGTCCCCGACGGCTCCGACGCGCGGGACGCGGACGATCCGCCCCGTCCTCCCGGGCGGACGCCGCCGGCTCGTCCCGCACGCCCGCGCCCTCCGTCCGCCGCCCGGTCGGCCGTCCCGTACCTCCCAGGATCCGCCGGTTGGTCCGGCGGGGCCGGGGCACCCGCGTCCCGTCCCCGGTGGCCCGTGACGAAGGAGGGGCAGTGACGACCAGTCCGCTTCGCGACGACGAGCAGGACATCCTCTCCGAGACGGAACGCGTGCTGCGTCGTGATCGCCGCTTCGCCCGGCGCATGCGCGCCCCGCAGCGGCGCCGGTGGTCCCTGTGGGGCCGCGTGGCACGCCACCGGCCGCGCCCGTGGACCGTCGCGGTGCTGCTGGCGGTCTCCGCCGTCCTCATGGTGGCCGGCATCACGACCTCGGAGCCGGCGGTGATCGCGGTCTTCGCCGCCTTCTGGCCCGTGACGCTGTACCGGGTGTTCCGGCTGCTGTGCCGGTGGACGGAACCCTGAGCGTCCGGCGTCCTCCGCCCGCCAGGTGACGCGTCCGTCCCGCGTCCCCCGTCCACGCGCCGGGTGGGGCCGTCCGGAAGACGGCCCCACCCGGCGCGTGTGGTCCCGGGCCCGCGGGACGGACGTGGCCCGGGACCAAGGCGTGCCCGGGCTCGAGGCGTGCTCGGCGTTTCGGCCACCGCCGCCGTGCGCCTGCCCCGTTGCGCGACAAGGGTCGGTGCATCCCCCACGCTCCGCCACGCCCCGCTCCCGGGGGTCAGCACACGACCGAAACACAGGTGTTCGAAATGCCGGCCG